>JAAZKE010000037.1 GCA_012799995.1 Chloroflexota bacterium
TACTAATTCCGTTTTGCTCTTTTTGCTCATCATAGGCTTTCCCTGCACTTTCTAATGTCTCGCATGGTGACTTCCTATTATGAGGCAACGTATTCTCAATAGTGACTTTTAATTTGAGGGAATGCGTGTATCTTGCTCAGGTAAAGCAGAAATGTTATAGTTTTAGCACCATTAAGAATTTAGGAGAATCAAGATAAATATACTCATTATAGATGCGCAGGGTGGTGGGATAGGGAAACAACTTGTTGCGGCGATTAAAGAAAAAATGCCGAAAGCAGTCATAACGGCAGTCGGAACAAACACAATAGCAACAACTGCGATGTTAAAGGCTGGTGCGGACAATGCTGCAACCGGAGAGAATGCAGTCGTTGTTGGTTGCCGCAGGGCTGATGTTATTATCGGGCCCATAGGGATTGTAATTGCTGATGCCCTGCACGGAGAAATCACTCCAATCATGGCGCTTGCCGTTGGACAAAGCATGGCGAAGCGCATTTTAATTCCGATTAATCATTGCAACAACATAATTGTAGGCGTTTCGGATTTTACAGTTGGACAGTTGATCAAGGGTGTTCTGGAAGAGCTTGATCAAATGAACGCATGATCCCTTCTGCTTTTTAACCTGCAATTAAGTAAGTTCACAAACATGGTATCAGAGTGATACAATATACATGTTTGAGCAAGAAGCTGAACGGAGATGCTGAAGCATCCATAAATCACAGATAGATATGTGACAATAACACAGGTGGATTATGTGTACCATAGAAGGTATGCGGTTTCTCAGAAGAGAAATGGTATGCTTTTTTTGCATATCGCCATCTGAAAGATCAGGAGGTATCGTATTATGGCATGTTTTCTTGTTCCGGCTGCTGAAGCAGTCATCACTACGATCGCTACAAAGGCGATTAAATCAAAAGAAAAGGAAGAGTCTGTTAAGATTTCCTTGTCTGATGGTTCGGTTGAGGAAGCAACAAAAATCCCGTTTTCCACTAAACTTGGCTGGTTGAACAAGCTGCTTTGGGGCGGTTCTGCACTGCTTGCTTTTGAGCATGTGTGGCATGGAGAAGTTGTTCCGTTCTTTCCGTTCCTGACTGCGGTTGAAAACGGTGAGGTTGCCGAAATGCTGGCAGAAATGGGGAGCGCAGGCGTAATGATGGCAGTTCTCGTTACAGCTGTGTGGGTTGGTATGCTCGCTGTTTCCTCTGTTGTTGAAAAGAGAGCGCTTCGTGCTCCCAAACTTGCAGGAGAGGGCGCATAAGAATGACTCTGTTAACGACAGTATTTGCGGCAATTATCTGTACGATCATGTGGTATAAGGGCGCTCCCAAAAGCGAGATGAAGGTTGGGCCTCTCTGCTGGATGTATTGGGGTGCTTCTCTCATGTGGTTTATCGATGCGATCTTTGAGTATGCTGAACTTGGTGCTGAGTTCTTCACCCCTGCTCCGGTTGATATGCTCAATGATTTCTATCTTGGGTTGTCTGTTGTGGCTCTCGGCCTGATCATCTGGCTCATCATTCTGCTTGTGAAAGATCCGAAGGGTGTTGTTAAGGCAGCGCTATTTAAGAAATAATAACGGTGCTAGTGCACACGCTGAGGCACCTGCCATGGTTCAAGGCTTGACTTGAAATTAAATAAACAGAGAGACCGTGCGCGAATATAACGCGGTCTCTTTTTTATGGTGTGATTTCGGGATCAGGGTCGTTGGCACGAATGAACAGGGGCGTTCCATCTGATCCGGTGATATCCGGGAAGATCAACAGATCTGCTTTGAACCAGCTTTCATCTGACCAGCGACCAACCGCCAGACAGGCTGCGCGGTAGGGAAGCGGTCTGGTGAGATCGCTGACCGGCAGAATAACCTCCGTATTGGTTTCGTTCAGCAGCATAAATCCCAGGCGATCAAAATCACGGATCTGATAAACTGGCCAGGGGTTGGCGCTGGTCAGCCCGTCACCGGCTTCAAACCAACGTGGGTAAATCAATCGTCCATAAACCATATTGACTGTGCTCTCCTGGATAGAGTCGCTCAGTTCAGAAGGCAGCTCCTGCTGTGGAATCGAACGTATGATTTCAAGCATCTGCGACTGATCCAGCGGACGGATATTGTCAGGGATCAGCGGACGGCTCAAGCCAGGCAACGCAGCGATCAGCGTAAATATCAGGGCTGTTCCCAGTGCGGGCAGCACGCTTGGAGGGCGTTTTGCCATCGCGCCGGTTTTCCTTTCCTCGGAAAGATCATCTTCGATGCCCAGACCGCAGCTCTCACGCAGCATCTCGATGGTGCCAATTGAGAAGTACAGGTAAAAGATCCAGTCGACCGGCAGGATGAAGCGCCACCCTGAATAACGACCTGTTGCGGTGGTCAGCAGATAGAATAAGCTGACTGCAAGCGGGAAAAGCCCCAGTTTATGATGATCCCGCCACACTTTTGCCAGCCCAACAGCGATCAGCAACGCAAAAAGCAGCAGTTCTGACGCATTTTCCCCTGCCAGCCTGCGGTTTACATCCTGATAATCGGGTTGAGTGATGTCCAAAGAAGTAAAAGACAGTGGCAACCCTGTTGGCAACACCAGCCAGCTGTCGATTATTTCTTTGGCGAAATGATTGCTGATAAAACGGACAATTTTTGCGGGATGTCTGCGCACAAATGACAGAATGGTGGCGGCGCTGCCCTGTTCTGCCAGCGTCTGTTGATTCGGTTTCCAGAGAACATCGTCTGAATAGCGCCGCGCCAGTTCATAGCCATGAATACCGCTGTCTTCGATCACAGGAGAGCCGGTCAGGATAAGGCTGCGAATCAATGATGGTGAGAGGATCACGAAAACCAGCAGTATAAAAATCACAAGCGAGCGTCTGGGAACGTGTTGAACAGCGGCAAAAATCAGGATGATAGGCAGCAGGAATAAAAACTGGGAACGGATCAGACCGGCTAAGACGAAGGTACCGGCTGCGATTACCAGTCGCAGCCATGAGCGGGGTTCTCGTAACCAGTGAGCTGCAGCCAGAACAAAAATCAAAATGAACAGCATCATCGGCAGGTCCGAGAGGAACATTTTGGAGTTGGAAACGCCAAAATGCGGAGCCATATAGAGCGTGTTGTATTCGCGGAAAATGCCAATCACCGCGATCATCACCCCAGTCATGCAGGAGTGAAGCTGGCGACCGACCAGGAACAGCAAAGCCGGGATCAGTGCCAAAAACGCGGTCAACAGGTTGATGGCAACCCACAGGTTGTTGCCGCTCAGCGCCTGAAGCGCACTTAGAATCAAGATGAACAGCTGGCGAGAGACGACCGCATCTTTCAACCCCATTCCAGCCAATACGCTTTCTGACCATAACCCGAAATAAGCAGCATCGGAAGCGGGATAAGGTAAAGAATCGGGGGCAGTAATCTCGACAAAATAACTGTTTCGCAGCACCTCTTCACTCGGAACACTGATCCATAGTGCAGCGGCAATACCCCAAATGAGCAGGAAAATCAGCAAGGTTTTCCGTGTTTCGTGTCTGTTCCCCCGTGGGAGAAGCGATCCTACCCAACCCAGCAACAGAGCGATCAGAATTGCGCCAGCAACCTGCCAGTATTGAACGGCCATGCCGATGGGCTGCCAGTCAAACGGATCCGGTGTGAGGCCCAATCCACTGACTCGGATAAATGCGTAAAACAAAATCTGAATCAATAAGAACAGAAAGGTCGGCTTTACCAGCTGCTTCAACCCGGTCTTTAGCCCGCGGCCTTCTGGTCTGGGTATTATTACGCAGTAGAGCTCGGCTGAGAGCAGAAAAAGTAAAGCCAAGATTGGATTCAGTCGTTCAATATATGCCGGAAAAGCTTCTGGGAGGACGAAATTGTATACCCAGCCAGTCAAACCGCTGATAAAGAAGAGCAGCGCGAACAGATTTGCGATTCGATAACGCGATCGGCGGTTTTCACGGAATGACGTAAATTTGCTTGGGTATGCGGGTGAAATCAGGGCGAATACAAAGGCTGCAGCAGAGATGACCAGTATTATCGTGATCATCCCAGCCAGGAGCAGCCGCGATGGAGAAAGCCCAAATATCAAAGCATTGCGCGCGTCACGTTGGATGCTGAGCAGCCAGATTAACGCACAAAGACTCTGGGCTGTGAACAGCCCGCTCCAGAAAATCCATCGTAAATTGCGCTTGTTTTTCCGCATAGTCTCTCCCTCTTATTTTACCTGTCGCAGCGGTGGGCTGAGCCGCCAGATGATATACTTTTGGTATGGTTAGAAAGAGAAATACGAAGAAAAAAACACCAACCTATCGCAATAACAAGAAACCCGCAATTCGCGCACGGGCAAAAGCTCCCAAGACAATTGCTGAACGGAAAAACAAAAAAGCAATTCAACCGAGTGATCAAATTCGTCGAATTGCAGAATGGCTGCTGGTAATCATCGGTATCGTGCTGTTATTCAGCGGGACGTTTGCTTTGGGGAGCCTGGCGTTCCACGAGATGAACGATATGACCGGGCAGGTTGCCGCATCGCTACGCGGTGTATTTGGGAAGACAGCAGGGTTTATTTCATTGTTGACACTGGCTTTTGGCGCCTGGTTATTGTTCTTCCGCAAGATCAAAACCGACTTCAGTATCTCCAGGAAAATATTTGCTTATCTGATCGCACTGTTCGTTTACATCACGCTGTTGATACAGCGTTTTGCTGTCATTCAGACGCCATTTGGCACTTCTGCCAATGGAGGCGGCGTGCTGGCAGAAGTGATTGATCAGCAATTTGTGCGTGCAATCGGCAATGTTGGCGTATTAATTCTTTATTTTTTCATGGGGGTAGTTTTTCTGCTGATCGCATGGCGCGCGATTTCCAGACGCTATTCCGATCAGATCCAACAGAATATCGAGTCTACTTCGATGATGCTTGATAAAGCCAAGACGATGTTTCTGATCAATCATCAAAAGGGCGAAGAGGAAGATGACGCCCCTGTAATTGAGGACTTTGCAAAAATTGCCGTCGATTCAGCTTTGGAAGAAAGTGCTGAGGATCCGAAGCGCAGGGCCGGGAAATACCATACCGTTCGCATTGACAGCAGAGATAAAGAACCTTTCGGATCAACTGATTCCAATAAGGATGACCTGCCGCCCTGGGTGCTGGATCCTGAATTGGATGGTTCAGGGGAAAGTCCGGTTCAGTTTACTCCACTGTTGATCAACGATCTCAAAGTTGAAAGCAAGGCAAAGACGGCTGCGCGTGTGGATCCCTGGAAATTGCCCGATAAAGATCAGGTGCTGGACCCGTTGCATCCATCCAAAGGGCTGTCGCCAGATGATCCTTCCATTCGTGAGCAGATTTCAAAGATTGAAGCGGTTCTGGAGCGTTTCAACGCTCCGGGAAAAGTGATTGAAACCAAAATCGGGCCGACCTTTACCCAGTTTGGTGTTGAACCCGGTTTCCTGGATCGCAGTGACCGCAAAGTGCGTGTACGCGTGAAACAGATCGAAGCGCTTCAGAAAGACCTTGAAATGGCGCTTTCGGTGAAACAGATGACAGTGGAAGCGCCGATCCCGGGGAAAACGTACGTCGGTTTGCAGGTCAAAAACAAACGTCGTGTCAATGTAACGTTGCGCGAAGCGATTGAAGATGAAGCTTTCAGCCAGTTTCGCGGTGGGTTGCCGATTGCGCTCGGCAAAGACATCAATGGCGAAGTCTTCTCTGCTGATTTAACACGCATGCCACACCTGTTGATCGCCGGTTCAACCGGATCAGGAAAGTCAGTGTGTCTGAACGCCATTCTGGTTTGCCTGCTGATGCACAACTCGCCTGATCGCCTCAAGTTGGTGCTGATTGACCCGAAAAAGGTCGAGCTTTCCGGATACAACAACATCCCGCATATGCTTACCCCGGTGGTAACAGACATTCAGAAGGCCAGCCAGGTATTGCAGTTTGTGCTGCGCGAAATGGATAGACGAAATCAGGAGTTCGTTGAGGTTGGCGTTCGCAACATTCAGGAATACAACGCTAAAAAGCCGGAAAAACCGTTGCCGTACCTGGTGGTGGTGATTGACGAGTTGGCGGACTTGATGAAAAGGGCAGCTTCCGATGTGGAGAGCAGCATCACGCGCCTGGCACAGACTGCGCGCGCGATGGGGATCCATTTGATCATTGCCACACAACGGCCATCTCGGGATGTGCTGACCGGTGCCATCAAAGGTAACCTGCCCTCTCGAATTGCATTTGCGGTTGCAACCAACGTTGACAGTATGGTGATTCTGGATCGGGTCGGCGCGGAAAATCTGTTCGGCAAAGGCGATATGTATCTGATGTCGGCTGAAGCGCTCAATTTACGTCGACTGCAATGCGTGTATGTGTCTGATGATGAGATCAAACGAGTGGTTGATTATTGGCGCCAGGCACCGCGCGCTGAATCAGAACAACCTTCCGGAAAGAAGCAGGTTCTGCCGGAAACAGTGCGCAACCCATTACCATTTCACGATGGCATGTTGACGCAGCTGCCATTGCTGGCTGAAACTGATGAGTCAGCGAAATCGGATGAAGATCCGCTGCTGCAGGAGGCGATTATTTTGGCACGTACGCAGGGTCGAGCGTCTACAAATATGCTGGTCAGCAGGTTAGGAATCGGTTTTTCCCGCGCCAACAAGTTGATGATCAATATGGAGGAAGCTGGCATTATCAGCCCGCCCGGGTCCAATCCTGCGCTGCCAAGAACGATTTTGGATTACGGCGATATGACACCGCCACTGGATGATTAAGCCGATGGGATATTTCGAAATTGGCATTTTCCAACCGCGCACCAGCGAAAATATAGGGACGTTGTGGCGCACTGCCTGGCAGCTGGGTGCTGCCGGGATATTCACGATAGGAAAAAAGCAACGCAAACAAACCAGTGATATCCTCAATGTCCCCTACCGGATCCCGATGCGACATTATGATACCTTTGAGGATTTCCTCAGTGCCCGACCGATTGGAGCAAGGCTGATCGGGGTGGAAATGGGAGGTGAGCCACTGGCTGGATTTCACCATCCTGAACGGGCGGTGTACCTGGTAGGATCAGAAACAAATGGCCTGTCTAAACAGGTGCTGGAACGGTGTGATGCGGTAGTCGAATTGGAGTCGCTGAATTACGCCTCGTACAATCTGGCGGTGGCGGGTTCAATCGTGCTTTATCACCGCTTTATCACGCTGGGCGCGCAGCAGCCGGGATAGCTTTTTTCCGGGATGAAAAAGAGCGCAGTGCTGAACATCGCACACAGGATCACGCCATATTGGAAGCGCATATCCTGAGCGAAGGTGATCAGAATCATCAGCAGGAATTGAAAA
>JAAZKE010000038.1 GCA_012799995.1 Chloroflexota bacterium
GCTGCTGCAGGTTGAGATGCCCGATATCAATGCATTCACTGACGTTTGCAGCGGTGATGACGGGGTGATTCCACTCTGGCGGATATGATTCCAGATTTTCCACCGCCACCTGCTTTGGATCATCAAGTTGAGCAATAACCCGTTTCAGCGCTGTGATTGCATTCGCCGCCCACTGCTGCAGTTCTTTTTCGCCCATTTCCGGCGAAGTGTGGTGACTGTCGAGATGCATTACCCAGGCATTTGGCTCTAAATCGCGGGTGGCATCAATCACGGAGAGCAGTTTGTTGACCGCTTTATCAGCAGCATCCTTTTGATCAAAGGCAAGATCCAGTGGAAAATGGACGGTATAGCTCATGGCGTGATCGTCCGCGATAGCATACAGCTCCCGAATCAGTGACGGCGTGGGCAGGTTGTTAAAATCGTCAACCTCAAACAGCACCAACTCAATATCATCCACCTGATTTGCCAGAAAGCGGACATTGGGAAGGATGTCATCTTCGAGAATATAAGAAGTGGTTCCTAGTCTGAATGGCAGTGAGGCGAATCTGGGCTGTTTCAAAGCGCCCCGACAAAAGAATTCATCGCTGAGAAGGCCAGTAAACCCAGCAGCTCTGTCCATTCTATCGTGAGCCCCAGAACGTCACCGTTAACCCCATTGATATGCTTTAATGCAAATTTTCCAATCAAATACCAGCCGATTGCTGCAACCAGGAACAGAATGATCCCTGTCAGCAGCCCGACCAGTGCCAGAATAATGGGTATGATCGCTGCTTTCAAAAAAGCATGTCGTGGAAGGGCGCTTTTCAACGAAGCGGCTAAACCATTTTTCGAGAGCAATGGTAACCGCAGCTGAACCAGTACGCCCAACCGCCCCAAGGCGGCTGCCAGCGGCAGTACATAAAAGGCCTGCGTGACTGTCAAATTGCTGATCGCGGCTGCTTTCAGCAACAAAGTGAAAAAGAGCGCCAGTAATCCGTAAGTCCCATGATGGACATCCTTCATGATTTTAAGGCGCGCTTCTTTGGAACCGGCATAGAAGAAGCCATCAGCGCAATCACTGACGCCATCGAGATGCAGACCACCGGTTACGATCGTCCAGCATACAACCGCCAACAGGGCGCAAACAGTGGGAGGGAACAGCAGGTTCAGAAGCCCGTATGCTGCTGCTACGGTAAGACCGATAAGAATTCCTGCAACCGGATACCATAGGACAGAACGACTGAACTCACCCTCATCCCATTTGCGCGGTTTCCCGAGTGGAAAGGTAGTCAAAAAGCGCAGTGCGCACAGAAATTCAGCCAGCTTTTTCATGTAATGGAGATCGTGTCAAAGTCAAATCCAAGCGCTTTGAAGGTGGCAATCAGTTCCGGACGGATCACGACCAGCGCTTTTTTATAATCAACAGTTTTCAAACAGTCGAAGGCAGCAATCAGCCCTGAATGGTGTTCAAATTCAATCGGACCGAGCTCGTCAATGATCAGCAG
Source organism: Chloroflexota bacterium (assembly GCA_012799995.1). Lineage (GTDB taxonomy): Bacteria > Chloroflexota > Anaerolineae > Anaerolineales > Anaerolineaceae > Flexilinea. The sequence goes on from JAAZKE010000038.1 coordinate 1,485, forward strand.
GTCACAGGATTGTATGTTTGCGAGAAAATCATTTGCCCAGGCGAAACTTTCCTGATCCATGTGCCATTTATGAAAATGGAAAGATGATTCAGGTTTCAAAATTGAAGAACCTCCCAGGCGTTGCTCTTCACTTTCCAGATTCCTGAGATAAAAGCCGACTTTTTCCCCGTTTTGATATAAGGCGGGAGAAAGCACGCCCGCTACCTGCCTGCCCTGTTCGCGGGCGCTCATCTCCTGCAGAGCGCAAAAACGGGTCTTGCCTGCTCCCCGCTTTCCGGTAATAACGGTGATTTTGTTTCCCTTCGTTTTGATCATGAACCAACTCGCGAAACAATTATAAAGCTTTCCACCGGCAAAGAGGATTGAGCGCATTCCCTCAAATTAAAAGTCACTATTGAGAATACGTTGCCTCATAATAGGAAGTCACCATGCGAGACATTAGAAAGTGCAGGGAAAGCCTATGATGAGCAAAAAGAGCAAAACGGAATTAGTA
>JAAZKE010000039.1 GCA_012799995.1 Chloroflexota bacterium
CCAGCACGGTCGTTCGTCCGCCAAAACCCTGTGGCCCGATACCGGTGCTGTTGATCTTTTCTTTCAGCTCGCGTTCCATTCTGGCGTAACGTTCGATGGGGTGATGGCTGTCGAGTGAGCGCAGCAACGCGCGTTTTGAGATTTCAGCTGCTTTGTCCGAGGTGCCGCCAATTCCGATGCCGACCACCATCGGCGGACAGGCGTTTGGTCCGGCTTGCCGGACTGTGTCATAGATAAATTGACGCACCCCTGCTTCTCCATCGGAGGGCTTGAGCATTGCCAGGCGGCTCATGTTTTCGCTGCCAAACCCTTTCGGTGCGACCGTAATAGTGAGTTTGTCACCCGGTACACTGCGCAGATAGATGAACGCCGGTGTGTTGTCACCACTGTTGACTCTCTCCAGTGGATCGGTGACGATCGATTTGCGCAGGTACCCTTTTTCATATCCCTGGCGAACGCCTTCATTAACAGCGTCATTGATATTTCCATTAACATGGGCGTCCTGACCAAGATCCAGGAAAACAAGCGCAGCGCCGGTATCCTGGCAGGCTGGAAGTCCCTCACTGGCTGCCAGGCGGTCATTTTCCAAAATTTCATCCAAGATGGAGCGTGCGATCGGCGACTCCTCTGCCTGCTTTCCAGTCTCCAGGGCAGCGATCACGTCTGCTGGGATGTTGCGATTGGCTGAAATACACATTTCAGCCACAGCCGTTACGATGTCCTGTGGATTAATGATTCTCATAATCTTTGATTTCCTCTTCTCAGATTTATTCTTGAATCGAAAAGTAAAGTGCTATATCAGTTTCAAAATTGTATTATAACACGCTTATAATGAATCCAACTGATTTCACAAAATACGGGATGAAGTAGTATTCTTAAATGAAAATGGCTTATATTTTCAGGGATTAAGTCACAGGAAAGGGTAAGACGTACTTTTGCAGCCTCTGATACTTGCAGACCGGATAACGTGCCGGATTGACCAAAAAGAGATCCTGAAAGATGTCAGTTTTTCGATTGGCATGGGTGAATATGTAGCGCTGATCGGCGCCAATGGGTCAGGAAAGACTACCCTGGCGAGACATTTAAATGCGCTGCTTACCCCCATCGAAGGGAATGTGCTGATTGCAGGGAAAAATACACGTGACCGGCATAACCATTCCTGCATTCGTGCTGATATTGGAATGGTTTTTCAGCAGCCGGAGGATCAGATTGTTTCTGCGTTGGTGGAAGAGGACGTGGCTTTTGGCCCGGAAAACCTTTGCCGACTGCCTTCAGAGATTCGGACTTTGGTCGATCAGGCGCTGGCAGGTGTGCTGGCGATGCAGCCGCGGGCGATCATCTTTGATGAGGCAACCGCGATGCTGGATCCTGCAGGCAGACGCGATGTGATGTCCTATTTGGCAAAGCTGCATAACGCTGGTACGACCATTCTGACGATCACCCATCGCATGGAAGAAGTGCTGCATGCTGAGCGCGTTCTGGTTTTGAATCATGGACGCCTCGTTTTCGATGGCACTCCGCAGGCGCTGTTTGCAGATCCGTCGTTGGTCGCTGCCAATAATCTGGAGTTGCCGGCAGCGGTTGAATTCAAGAATGCATTCCCCGGCTGGTTTAGTGGAATAGCATGTTCCTCCTCGCTTGCTGAGAGGTTGCTGGCTGCGATTCCGGCTTATTCCGGAACTCTTGATACCGGTGATTTTTCAGAGACTGTTGTGCATTCCGGTGGAGCCAATCTAATTGAAATAGACAAGCTGGCATTTTCCTACTCTCAGGACAGTTATTTTGCTGTACCGGCACTGTATGACGTCAATCTCAGTATGGCGGCGAATGCTCCTCATGGGTTGACAGGGGCAACCGGAGCGGGAAAATCGACACTGCTGCAACACTTAAATGGGCTCTACCGCCCGCAACAGGGAAGTGTGCGGGTCGGTGAATTTGATCTGAACTCAGCCGATCTTGATTTAAAAGCACTGCGCCGTTATATCGGGCTGGTGTTTCAGAATCCGGAACTGTATTTTTTCAAGCAGTACGTGGGCGATGAAATCGCTTTTGGGCCGAGGATGCTCGGCCTTGGGGAGGAACTGCGGCAGCGCGTGCGTTGGGCGATGGAGCTGACCGGGTTGGATTTTGAGAACGACAAGGATCGTGTGCTCACCACCCTCAGCGGCGGGGAACAGCGTAAGGTCGCTCTGGCGGCAGGATTAGCGCTGAATCCCGGCATTCTGGTTTTGGATGAACCAACTGCCGGGCTGGATCCCTTTTCACGACGCCAGTTGCTGCAGAATCTGAAACGGTTGATTGCAGATGGAACCCAATTGCTGTTTTCTTCTCACCAGATGGAGGAGATCAGCGCGCTGGCAAAGAACCTGACCGTTCTTTCCAATGGGGTGACGCTGACAACCGCGCCGGTTCATGAAGTTTTCCTTGATCGTCCCCTGATGAACCAGGCAGGTCTTGAACAACCCTTTTCAGTGCAGCTGGCTGATGCGTTGCGGGCAAAAAAATGGCCTGTCAGAAGGAATACCTTGACGTTAACAGACGTACTTTCGGAAATCGGCAAATATAAAGACGAGGCTGCCCATGCGTGACTTTAACCTGAATGGGAAAATGATCGCAGGGCAATATGTCGCGGTGGATTCTCCTGTGCACGCGATGGAACCAGCTGCCAAACTGGCGGGATTCGGTATTTTGTTGCTGGCAGCTGCATTCAGCCCGAGATTACCGGGGATCGCTTTCGGAGTTGCCATTACCCTGTGGGGGATGACGCTCTCAAAAATGCCGATCAAAAATGCCATAAGAGGATTGATCGCACCGCTGCCATTTCTGATTATTATCGCGCTGTTGCAGGTTTTTATCGTTTCGGAAACAGACCCGAATCCGTTATACAAACTGTGGTTTTTACAGGTTTCACTCAATGGATTGAAGACCGGGCTGTTGTTGATGCTGCGTTTCACCGTGTTGATGCTGATGCTCAACTGGATGAGCTTCAGTGTTTCGCCGTCTGAAAATATCTATGGATTGCAGCGGCTGTTAAAACCGCTGCAACGGCTTGGTATTCAGCCAATGGATTTTGTGATGACGATTCAGATCATGGTTCGCTTCCTGCCGATTCTGGCTCAGTCCGCTGAACGGATTGCCAAGGCACAGGCGTCCAGAGGGGCGAACTGGGATGGCAAATCGGGTGGATTAATCGCGCGGGTAAAGCGGATTGTGCCGCTGATTTTGCCATTGTTCACGGCCAGCCTGCGCAGGGCTGAAAAAATAGCTATGGCAATGAACGCACGGGCTTATGGATATCACGCTGATCGAACCAGCATGGCGATTTATCACTTCCAAAATAAAGATGCCATGCTGTTGCTGGCAGCGATGGCATCTGCAATGATGATGATTCTTTTGTAAGGAAAGTTAGAGATCAGCTCCCTGCTTTTTCCCCAGTCTGATCTGGCGGATGGCCGCGATTACAAAGAGAGAAATCAAGGCTGATACGATAATCTCTGGAACTCCGTTGATCAAAGCGATGCTGCCTAATACTGTCCAGGGAAGGTATCCCATTAATCCGAGTGTGCCCAGCACCAAAACGGTGTTGGCAATCGATCCGGCTGCTGCTCCGAACAGTATCGCAGGGATCTGATGATTCTTCAAAGCGGAGTATGCCAGCCAGGCAATCGGCCCGATGAATAAACGCGGGACGACCGACAGCAACGGATTCGTGAACCAGACGTCAGTTGGCCCGGCAGGCGCAATAGCTGCCTGAAACATGCTGAAAAGCCCAAAGATCAAACCGATCCCTGCGCTGACCAATGGCCCGGCCAGGATTGCGCCGATGATTACAGGCACATGCATGATGGTTAAGGATACACCTCCGAACCAGGGGATGAACCCCCAACGGGTCAGTCCCAGCAGGATGGCAATCGCCCCCAGGATTCCGGTGAGTGCGATTTTGTTGGTTCTTTGTTGCATTCTTGCCTTTCTTCTCTACCGTTAACTATTCAGTAACCGTTACTTTTGACCCATAGTGCGGCAACCCGGCGCGCGGATTCTTTCCGCAGGCATAGGCGATCATCAATAACTGGAAAGTCGTCATCGTCCCGAGCGCAGCGGCGATGTCATTGCCTACTGGACATGGAATTGTGAGTGCGCCTTCCAATGGTTCAAGGCCAGAGGAATCGATCACAATCAGGCTGCAACCGCTTGAGACGATGGTGGTTTTGTTAAACAGCAACCAAATGGCATGGTCCAGCAGCATCAGCTCAGGCGGTTCAAAGCGGACTGCCTGTTCGATCATTTCTGCGTTGACAATCCCCAGCTCCTCAGCGACAAAGGCAAAGGCTGCCAGCGAAAGCGTCACACTGCGCGTTCCGGCATAAGCTTTTTCGGTGCCGCCTGCACAGATCAGTGCGTTGGTCTTCCGCGCGATTGGCTTTCAGGTATCAGTGTAACACCAAAAAGGAGGTGATCGGAAAGTAGCGACAAACATTTGACTGTTTCGACCGATTCTCCGCTTTGTGAGGTGAGGATGACAGTGGTGTCTTTCAGCGGAATCGGGTCATACAGGAATTCAAATGCGGTCATCGCCAGTTCGGATTTACTGATTGTGCCCAACTGGAGAACAAAAACCTCATTGACAAAATGGGATGCGTCCATCTCTTACAGCAACACAGCATATTTTTCAAGCAGTGGGTGCACTTTTTCCTTCCCGATATCAGTTTTTTAAACAGTGCGCCCCGAGAAAGCCGAAGAGCACGTCAGATTTCGGCATTAAGATAGTGGTTCCGCCCAAAAACGGTTTGAGCTGATCCAGTCGCTTTTGGGTTTCCAGAATCAGATATTTTGCAATGAAATCCTTCATCCCGCCGGAAATGAATACTGCTCACAATTAAAAATACCCACCATCTCCGTGATGGCGTTGGTCAGCGCGCTGATCAGACTCTCCCGATATGCCATTTTCTCAGGATCGTCAACAGCATTTTATAGAGTAGGATACAGTAAGCGATAGACGTAAACATAAAGGTGAAAATTGACAGCCTGATGTCTTCCCTGCCGGGGCGCGAGAAAAACCCAGCCTGTCGGTATTGTAACCAGCAGCTAGATGAATTATGGTTCTCACTATGGTGGTGAGGTCAGTAGAGGACGCACGGATATGATCAGCAGCCAGATAAACGGGCTGAGAATGAAGATTATCAGAACGACCAAGGCTAATTATTATATAAACTGAGTGGACTATCGCATTAGCGCCTTACCGTTTCTCTTCATTCAGATTTCTGATGTAAACCAGAATCAACAGCAGGATAAACGCAACCAGGATGATGAATGGGCAGTTAAGATCATAAAGCTTGGCTATTATTCTGCCTGCCGGAATTATTCATTATTGTTAGAATCAGCAACCGCAGGAGTGCTGAATGACGATCTGCGAAGGGACTACAATATGCTGGAACCCGGCATCTTTATTAAACTGTTCGTGGAGCAACATATTGGCGGAGATGGTGGCTATTTCTTCCATGGGTTGTTTCACACAGGTGATTGGACAGGGAACTACATTCATCCAGTCAACAGAATCATAGGCGATCATGGCAACATCTTCCGGAATCGATAAACCACAATCCATAATTGCCTTGTATGCTCCCAATGCCAATGACTGACTGATGGCGAAAATTGCATCAATTTTCCATTTTTTGATCAGCTCCTGCGTTAGCTCGTAGGCGTTCAAACCGAGATAATCCGCTTCGCAAACCAGCGCTGGATGATAGAGCCCAGCTTCAGAGAGGGCACGGATGCAGCCCACGATCCGCTCCCGGGTGTTGCTGCCGTAAACCGGCATGGTGAGCAAAGCGATGCGTTTTCTGCCATGCCCGATCAGATGCTGCATTGCCTGATAGCTGATCTCCTCATTATTTGAGATAACGCATGGAATGTTCACTTCCTCGGGCAACTTGCGTTCAATGCTGATGACCGGAATCCCACAATTTTCTTTTGCATTTTGTAAATGGGAATAGTCCTGGGATGCGACTGGGCAGATGATCAGCCCATCGATCATTCTCGAGATAAAATTGTCCACTGCTTTTTTTTCTGTCTGTTTATTCTCTTCTGTCGAAACGATCAGGATATCGATCCCCTCGGTCGATGTGATTTTCTGAATGGTTCGCACCATGATCGGGGTAACGGGGCTGGTGATGTTGGTCAAGACCAATCCAATTGTTTTGGTTTTCTGATATTTCAGACTACGGGCGATTGAATTGGGATAATAGTTCAGCTCTTTGACGGCTTTGAGAATTCGTTCGCGCAGACGGGGTTCAACAAATTTTTCGCTGTTATTGACCACTACCGATACAGTTGAGACTGAGACCCCGGCATATCTGGCAACGTCTGTGATGGTAGCCTTCCGCTTTATTTTCTGCCGCTCGGTTTTCATCTTTATTAGTTACCTCCAATGGAAAAAGTCGGAAATCAGCTAAGAAATTTCGCAGAAAAACGGATTTTTGTTACGAGGTGTTTTTATTTATTATAAAAACATTGAGCTGGTTTGATATACGAACAATGTCACCAAAATACAAGTACCATATACTCTTTTAAAATCAAAGTGAAATGATTTTTGGTGGATTGCAGACCAGATCGGAAGATTTTTTTATGCCCTATACGCGATTCTCAGAGCTCGGAAGCAATTTTGAGTGAATGCGGGTGAATTTTTCTTAAATGAAAGCTTTCGGAAGCGTATTACCTGACTTCTATAAATGCAATAATTTTGGTAGAAATTATGTGCAATGAATCATAACAGGATCAACCGGAGAGGATGTAAACGGTGTCATGAGTTATTGACATTTTTGCAATGCCATCAAAAACTTTGTCAGAGCAAAATGATAATGTCCTAAAGTAGCAAAGTAGAAATGTCCTAATTAAGATTAGGAACTATGAACAGGACATTAGAAATGAGCGCAGAAGAATTATATAGAAAAACAATAGTAGACCGC
>JAAZKE010000040.1 GCA_012799995.1 Chloroflexota bacterium
ATGCGGAAATCAGACGTTTTTTTCGTAAGACAAGGTTTCCCTTATTGATTTTTGTAAAAACTGATTAGAGGTCAGTTTTCCACAATCCATGCAGGTTGCAGTGCTCAAACACGGAAACGGCTTTATCCCCTTCAGCAACACAGAACACCGCTTTCGGCTCATCACCCGGCTTCAACAGATGTGCTTGACCGGATTTTTCGGTCTGCAGATAGATGAATTCAATATAATGTTCTTCTGTCATAGGGTGTAAAACTGCACCAACAGCGACTTCAACCTTGTTACCATTAACCTTCACTTCCGGTACGTGCTTTTCTTTGGAAGCGTCAACGGTACCGGCGACCATCTCAACCATTTCTTTTCCACAGCAGACGGTGGGAGGACCGGGATTATTTAACAAGGTTATGATTTTCCCGCAAATTTTACAATAGTAGAATTTTTGCTCCATACTTGCTCTCCTTTGTTGGACTTATTCTTCAGTTTCTTTATTTCAGTATATCAGGATATCCTGTGTCGCCGTAAATGTTAATACAATTCTTAGCACCCTTTTTCGACCCTGTGTATATTTAGTTACTTCGACGTGCGAATGGACATCATGCTTTATTCGTCCATCGCAACATACTCCGGACACTTCAGCCCCTTAAAATACACGGAACCCGGCTTGTTATACGGGTATTTGGAGCAGGTACTATCCTGATAATCATTCCTAAATCGCCCTGTTAACCTGAACTTACACGTCTTACATACAATATCCTCGTGCATAGCTGTAAACTTATATATTTCTTCTTTTCTCGTCATTATTCTAGTATTACCTCGTTAATTCCTGGCAAGCTCTGTCTTTATAGCCTGGAGTAAACCTGTTACCGCTTCCTCTTTGGTAGCCCAACTGGTGCAGATGCGGACTGCTGTTCTTTCGTTGTCCATTCTTTTCCACTGTGAAAAACTGTAACGATCTTTCAGGTTTTCAATCAACGCATTGGGAAGAATTGGAAATTGTTGGTTCGTTGGGGAGTCAATCAAGAACGGAATACCGAGATTGGTGAGGCCCTGCTTTAGCTGCATCGCCAGGCTGATAGCATGGTTGGAAAGTTCAGCATAAAGGTTATCCTCAAACAGACACTCGAACTGGATTCCAAGCAATCTGCCTTTGGCAAGCATGCCGCCTTTTTGTTTGATGATGTATCGGAAGTCTTTTTTCAGCGCATCGTTGCGGATCACGATCGCTTCGCCAAATAACGCGCCGACTTTTGTACCCCCAATGGTGAAGACATCACAGTGAGCGGCAAGGAAGGAAATATCAATATCATTCTCGGGACTGGCAAGACCATATCCCAGGCGGGCGCCATCGACAAACAGGATCAAGTCATGCTTGCGACAGATGGTGCTGATCGCCTCCAGTTCAGCTTTCGAATAAATCGTCCCCAATTCGGTAGGATATGACAGATATACCATTTTGGGTTGAGGAATATGCTCAAATGAGGGATCACTCCAGTGGGCGGTGACGAGCGCATCGATTTGTTCAGCAGTTATTTTGCCGTCGCTTGTCGGCAATGTATTCACTTTGTGTCCGACCGCTTCGATTGCCCCGGTCTCGTGCTCCGAAATATGACCGGTTTGCGGAGAAATTACGCTCTGGTGTGGCCGTAGCGCAGCGGAGATCACCGTCAGATTTGACTGCGTTCCGCCTACCAGAAAATGAACAGCGACATCAGGGGATGCGCACGCTTTGCGAACCAGCGATGCAGCCCTTTCGCAGTGTGGATCTTCGCTGTAACCCATCGTCTGCTCAAAATTTGTCTCAGCCAACCGCTGCAGAATTCGCGGATGAGCCCCTTCCATATAATCACTGTTGAAATAGATCATGTTCCCCCTCCGAAAAATGAGTATTTTATCAATTATACGCATAAGAAAATGAAGAGTTGGAAGGTTTTTCTAAAACATGAATCGTGGCTTTTAAATCGGTCTTCTGTTCACACAAGGGCCAACCCTTAAATTTTATTGACGGATGGGTTAAAATTAAAGGACAAAACTCGTCATCCTGAACGAATAAGGACTTATGAAAGGACTTTATGGAACGAATTCTGGTTACTGGCGCGTTAGGTCTGGTCGGAAGCGAATTAATAATCGAGTTGCAAAAAAAATATGGCAAAGAAAATGTCATTGCTTTAGATATATCTCCACAGCCACCCACCTTTGAGGGGGTATCCGTTGTTGGAAATGTTTGTGATTGGGAATTACTGAAGACAATTGTCGATCGCTATCAGGTCAGCCAGATTTATCATCTGGCGAGTTTGCTTTCAGCGGGAAGCGAGAAAAATCCAGATCGGGCATGGAATGTCAATGTCGGTGGACTGAAAAATGTGTTGGACCTGGCCCGGGATAAGAATCTGCGGGTATTCTGGCCCAGTTCAATTGCAGTTTTTGGCAATACCACTCCCAAAAAAGATGTGCCACAACATTCCAGTTTTGAACCGGTCACGATTTATGGCGTTACCAAAGTAACTGGCGAAATGCTCGGACAATACTACTACCATCGTTATGGTGTTGACTTTCGCAGTTTGCGCTTCCCGGGTTTAAATGGAACCAAAGCTAAGCCCGGGGATGGTACGACTGAATATGCGATCCATATTTTTTATGGGTTGGTGCGCGAGAAACGCTATACCTGCTTCCTGAAACCGGATACCCGTCTGCCGATGATGTATATGGATGATGCTGTCCGCGGCACGATGATGTTGATGGATGCACCCGTTGAAAATATCTCTGTTCGAACCAGCTATAACTTCAGCGCAGTCAGCTTTACACCTGCTGAACTGGTGCAGGAAATTCGCAAAATTTCACCCGATTTTGAAATCATTTATCAACCGGACAAACGACAGTTGATTGCTGATTCCTGGCCGGAAACAATTGATGATTCTATCGCACGGAATGACTGGCATTGGAAAGAAAGCTATGACCTTGAGAAGATGGTGGTAGCTTTATATGAAGGAGTGAAAGAAAGAGTAGCAAATGAGCAAAAGTGAGTTTTATAAAAACCTACAGGCAGAAGTCAATCGTATTGACAAGGCGAAGGTTGCCAAACGGTTTGAGAAGGTGATTAACAGTTTCACCAGCGACCCGAATCCACGGGCAGTGATTGCCAAAAAAGCCTACACTGTTTTCAATTCTAATGATTACCTGGGATTACGGCACCATCCTGAACTGAAAAAAGCAGAGCATGATGCGACGACCCGTCTTGGAACAGGTCCTGGCGCTGTGCGTTTCATCTCCGGTTCTTTTCAAACCCATCTCATTCTGGAACAGGCGCTAGCTGATTTCCATAAAAAAGAAGCGGCAATTCTCTTTTCATCTGCTTTCGCTGCTAACCTGGCGACCATTTTCAGCCTGGTGCGAAAACAGAGCCGTGATTCGCTGTTAAACGAGAATACGCTGATTCTTTCGGACGAACTCAACCATCGCAGCATCATTGATGGCATCCGGATAACCAACCTTGATAAAGCCGCCAGGATGGTTTTCAAACATCTCGATATTGCAAACATGGAAGATATTATCAAACAGAATATCGGTGAATTCGATCGCGTCGTGATTTTGACGGATGGCGTTTTCAGTATGCTTGGAGAATATCAGGACCTGGCTGCGGTCAATGAAGTCATCGGACGGTATGATGCTAAATACCCACAGGGGATCCTGCTGATTGTGGATGATTGCCATGGCGTGGCAGCTTTTGGCAAAACCGGACGTGGCTGTGAGGAAGTGTGCCAGTCGCCAGCGGATGTGATTGTGGGAACATTGGGGAAAGGGTTTGGGGTTGACGGTGGTTACGTTGCTGCCAGTCAGGCTGTGATTGATTACCTGCGCGAATCTGCGGCAACGTATATATATTCAAACTCAATATCCCCTGGAGCTGCCGCTGCAGCGCATCAATCGATCAAGATTATTGACAGTCCTGAAGGGACGTTGTTATTGCAAAAACTGGAGAACAACATCCAACTCCTGAAGAAACTGCTGCGCTCGAAAGGGTTTGAAATGGCGGCTGATTCGATTCATCCCATTCAGCCGCTGTTAATTGGAGATGCACTGAAGACGAAAGCATTGATAACAGAGATGTTCAAACGAGGTTATCTGTTGTCAAGCATTAATTTCCCTGTGGTTCCAAAAGGCAGAGATGAAATTCGAATTCAATTGAGTGCAGCGCATACATCAGATGATATTCAGAATTTTGTGAACTCGTTGGAACTGTCTTACGATCATCTCGGGTTTCGCTGATTGAATTAATAAGATCGTCAATAAAAAGCTGCATTATATTAGAAAGCCTTTAGAATTACTGGCTGTCAGCTTTAAGAAGGCGATTCCGGCACCCATGAACCAACGATATCATCAGATTTTAAACAAAGGCATCATTTCCTTATTGGGAATGGGCCTTTGTTTGTCTCAATTAACCATCGTTCATGCTGAACAGCGATCTATAGAAACAGATGAGACTTACCCAGGGGCTTTCAGTTTGGCATGCCCTTTTTTTACCGTTTTTGATGATATCTCCTCGTTAGATTTCTTTCGCTTATGGAACGATGGAGATGGGAGCCAAATTGGAATCGAAAAAGTTTTTCTTGAAGATGACACACTGGCAGCCCTCTCGACAAAATTCGGACCTCCAAAAGGATACGCCATTTCTGTTTGGAATCGGGAACTGGTTGAAAACCCGCTCGGAGAGAAGTTCGATGGCAGCTGCTTAATCGTCCCCACTGAAGAACTCAAACCCAACTGGAAGCGAATCTCAATAGACGGTTCTTCTGCGCCATGGGATAATGACTACAATCCAAAGGCAGATCTGCTCTCCGTTTATTCGTCAGTACCAACGGAAAATTTTGACAGAACAGTCACGACCAGGCTGTTGCTGACTGGGACAACCGCGCTGTCTCGAACCGTCACCTACAAGATGAAAATGAATGGCGTGTTGTATCCAGCAGAGAAGATAAAAGGTGTTTTTGAAGATGCTGACCTGCGCCATATATCCAATGAATCTTCCTTCTGGTCTTTATGTCCTGAACCGCAACTGAAAGTCACCGGCATGCAGTTTTGCACGCCAGCCAGCTACTTCGCTCTTTTTGAAGATATCGGAGTCAATATCGTCGAACTCACCGGTAATCACCTGCGTGATTTTGACTGGCCGCCTTTGATCGAAACCTTCCAGCTCCTGGAAGCCGCTGAGATCGGTTACTATGGCGCCGGTAGAACGATCGCTGAAGCCAGACAACCTTATTATGTAGCGCATCATGGCAATCAGTTTGTTTTTCTGGGGTGTAATATTGCCGGGCCGGAACACGTTTATGTTGGAGATAATCTCCCCGGCGTGAATCGCTGCGATTTTGACCAGATGGAGCAGGAAATACGATCCCTATCTGATGATGGCAAAATCGTGGTTGTGACGCTTCAATACTATGAAAACTATTCACATGTTCCCAACGATCAGCAGTTGATCGACTTCCAACGGTTGTCTGACGCCGGTGCAATAATCGTCTCTGGCTCGCAGGCTCATATGCCGCAGATCATGAAGCCGACTGCCGATCGGTGGATTCACTATGGCCTGGGGAACCTGTTCTTTGATCAGATGGATCGTCCGGTTGAAGGGACACGTGAAGAATTTCTGGATCGTTTTATCTTTTATCAGGGGAAGTTAATTCAGGTAGAATTGATTACTGCGATCCTGGAGGATTATTCCCAGCCGCGCTTGATGACCGCCGATGAGAGAGAGGATTTTCTGACAAGGATGTTTTCCTGCATTAAGTAGCCTATGAAAAGACGATTCATCCTCTCATTTCTGCTGCTGGTTACAACCGCTTTGCTCTCTGCTTTTTCTTCGGTGCAGGGATTTTCCGGCTCTGTACGTGAGAGCCTGCCAGCGCTTTACAGTTATTCCTTCCCGATGAAGTTCAGTGTTTATATTCCAAAAGAAGTAAAAAACGGGGAAAGGTATCCGGTCTTGTATTTACTCCACGGACAAAGTCAGGACGAAACCATCTGGCAGCGGATCGGGATCATCGACAAGATGGAATCGCTCATCAGCACAGGGATGATTAAACCGTTTATCATCGTGTTTCCACGTGAGGAAAAATATCTGGAGGCGATTGATGAATCGAGTTTTAGATCGCAAATCATCGATGAATTGATGCCTTTCATTGAGGATCATTTTCCGGTTCGGATCGATCGCGCTTCGACTGGTGTGGGCGGAATTTCGCGCGGTGCGCTGTGGGCGGAAATTCTGGCATTCAATGAGTATGACAAATTTGGCGTGTTGGGATTACATAGCCTGCCGGGATCGTTTGTTTCTGATTACATGATTTACACGACCTTACGCGATAACAGGGGCAGACTGGCTCCCTTGAAAATTCACATCGATATCGGTTTCGAAGACCCATATCTGGCAGGTACGGAACGCTTCCTACAGCAGCTGGATGTGGCAGGACTGTCGTGCTGGTTTTATCAGTACGATGGCGGGCATGACGAGGTGTATTGGGAGAAGACGCTTACGAATAACCTGCTGTGGTATGGGACGGTGCTGTGGGCTCCCGATGAGATGCTTGAGCGGGAGTTTAATAAATAGATTTATAAAAAACCTGGATTTATTTTATTTCTCCAAAGTGGTCTGCAATAATCTGATTAAGCTGAGCTTTTGTAGTTAAAAAATCACAATTCAAATCTAAAGTTTTTACACTTATTTTATTTCCACTCATCTGGTACTCATAATCCGGGTAAATGGATTCATCCGTTTTTGCGTATAAAAGCATCCCCGAAACAAGGTGTGATTGATTCAACAACTCGACATGTTTATTTTTTACATAAGTAAATATTTGATACAGATTATTCGAATTGAGTGTGCGCACACCGAATTGCTCGCGCATTGTCTTTGAATAATATTTTGCATCGATTATCAGTGTTTTGTCTCCATATGTGAGCATGACATCCGTTTGCATAATCGGGAGCATTTCTCTCATTTCATTATCAAGTTGCCATTGAATGTAAGAGCTATTTGCAGAGATACGCGGGAACTCCTTTCGGTAATATTCGAGGATGAATTTCTCATACAGATGATACATACTCTGTTCGTCCATGAAATCCATTAAACGTGTTACTCCTTCGGAAGTAGATTGGAGAAAACCAGTCACAACCAGGTGACAAATAGAAATCAACATTAAGTACGTTTGATTGTTCCTGTTGAAATGAAGCTTCCAGTTAATTGAATGAATTTCAAGCAGATCAATATCCCCAAAAAATAACATCAACTTTCTTATTTCTTTTTTCCGACTTTTCGAAATATCGGTACGCAATAACAAACTTAATGTTGTCTTGATAATGCGATTCATATAGGAGTTTACAGAAATCTCATCATAAGTACAAACCAGTCGCCGATTCCGCATAACTCTGCTTTTGACTGATTCGGAGAAGTCTATTCTGCCATGTAAATATGAAAGCGTCTCTGTTCGTGTAATCGAATCTTTTCCCAACCCGCGTTTTAATTGAATTGTGATGCCTTTTATAAGGATTGCAGCATAAAGATCGGCAATGTTTTCGAATTTCTCAGTTGCTACATTTTTATAACCCTGCTCATTCAGAACCTGAAAGGCATAGGTCAACATGTAGTATACATTTTTAATCGGAATCACTTTATTGCATTCCTTAACGTATAACTCCAATCCTTTACTTTGGATGGCTCATCAAACCAGTATTCTTTCAACAGAGGAATCAACTCATATTCCACGATCCTCGAAAGGTTTTGATCACTCGCTTCGGATAATCCGCAAAAGTAACTATGACCGATACAAAAACCATCGCCTAACGATTCGTCAGATGAGATTTCAGCATTAAGAGTTTCAACAGTATCGAGCAATCGTTGAAATTTCGAATTATTAATTAAATCACGATAAGCGCGAAATCCATTTGAGTTGAAGGCAGGCTTCATTTCATAAAATGCAAACCGACGTCTGAGAGCATAATCCAACATAGCCAGGCTGCGGTCTGCGGTGTTCATCATGCCAATAATATATACATTCTCGGGAATAGAGAATTTCTCATTGGAGTAAAGCAATTGAAGATATATCCCTCTTTTATCATTTTCAATCAACATCAACAGTTCGCCAAATATCTTGCTTAAGTTGCCGCGGTTAATCTCGTCAATAATGAAGAAATACGGGTTTTCACTGTCAATTTCAGCATTTTTACAGAAGTTATAAAAAACCCCATTTTTTAATTCAAACCCACTTTCTGTGGGCCGAAAACCCATAATGAAATCCTCGTAGGAATAACTCTGATGAAATTGCACCATCATTACGCGATCCTGATTTTTAGACCCAATAATGGAATAAGCCAATCGTTTAGCAGCGAATGTCTTACCAACACCTGGAGCACCTTGCAAAATGACATTCATCTTATTCTTAATGAGATTTCTTAGCTTGTAATATTCATCCTCATCCATATAGACTTCTTCAAGAAATTTCTTAACATTGTAGGTTGGATAGGAAATTGCTTTTTCTTCTTCTTCATCCTCTGTATCTGATTCAAAGAGTCTGTTTAATTTATGAACGTAGTCCATATAAGATGTTACGTCCGTCAGCATTTTTACATGTGCATTTCCCGGATGCAGCCATTCACCATTGTGTGTCCAATTAATTCTTCGAATATTTTTATAATCATCAGGACGATCAGGATTAAATTCATAGTCTGAAGTGATAATCCCACGACCAATTATTTTTGAAATCCCTTTCTTTGCGAAGACAACATCACCGGGTTTCATATCGTTCGCGAATTGCCATGCGGCATGACCAGCATTTACATACGTATAATCAGATCCATAAAATTCCTGCATCCGTACTTTCATATCTTCTTTGGATGGAAACTGGGATAAATCTCCAATTTTTCCCCAATTAATGGCTATAATACCCTTCCGATAAAATTCCTCCCATTTGGAAGCGCCCGGCCCAGGCGAATATATCCAATAACGCACTTTCTCATTATTAATATCTGTATTAGCTTGAACTGAGCTTACCTTCTTGACGTAATAAGATAACTCTGGAAGGTTTTTGTACTTATAGGTGCCTTCTTTAAGAGCTTCAATGACAGCATCACAAATATTTAAATAATTTTCTCCATCAGGTGAAAAGATAAACCCGTTAATTATTTCTGTACAAGCAGGAGAAATATTGGAAGGTTGCTTAAGAAAATTCCTGTTGACTAAATCGAGGTTGATAAATCTTAACGGGCGAATCCAGTAAAGACCCATAGTCAGTTTCCAGAGATTCCCTTTAATATCTTTTACCAAATCAAAAACCTTGACAAATGATTCCCGATTTTCAAAACTATCGTAATCAGCATATGCAATGGCAGCCTCAAAAAGTTTCCATAGATTGTCAATATCTTTTCCTCGTTCCTGATCTCTTATAAACTTATAAAACGTTGCATTGAGGTTGTTTAGGACAGGAATTCCGTCAAAACTATTTGGAACACCCCCTTTTATTGAAAAGGTTTTTGCGAAACTATGTAATATGGATGTTCTGTTTATGTTTGGAATACCTTTGTTGAACAACCCAAAGATTGTAAATGGATCCATATCTGTAACTACATCATTGCTGTCAACTTTTGGAAACTTTAATCCGATAGATTTATAAGCATCCTGCAACTTGCTAATGAGCGATTTCCTGTCATTTTTATACTCAAGCAATTTTGTAGCAAATTCCATATAAAACTTGACCCATATCATATACTCTTTGTTTTCCATTTTGATGTCCCTCTATATTTGTTTATCAATATTGAGAAATACTATTTTTTTTCGAATTGTAGAATAACTCCAAGTTTTGTTGAGGTAAAAAGGATATTTCCTGATTCAGCAAGAGGATTCAAACACAAAAATAATTTGAAATCACGTTTATCATATATGCATTTTAGACCAGATGATAGGGAATG
>JAAZKE010000041.1 GCA_012799995.1 Chloroflexota bacterium
GTGTCAAGGGTAGTTTTGTAATTTAATTTGCTAATTTGAATTTCCCGACTTTACAGAAATTTTACAAACAATAACTGGGGAAATTTCTTATTTCTTCGAACTTGCGTTCTATAGTTATGCGAATTAGTTTCATGGCTTCACATTGGCTTGTTTTCTCTCCTTAAACGGGCGTTAATTGCGCCTATTGGAAAGACGAAATGAAAACACGAAAAAGACGGAAACAGCTCTTTGAATTTTTTAAGGAAAGCCAACCTTAAAGAAAGTCAAATTTTAAAGTTTGGTTTAAGGCCTTTTCGGAAATCGTTAATGTTAGAATACTGTCAGGTCAGAAAATTAGGTACCCAGTTACCCAGATGACCGCCATTTTTACAGACCAATAGAAGAAGAAATACGAGGATTTTTTCCTATTTACCGCTCTTCAGATGCGGGTGGGTTTTCTATTGCCTGAAGCCAAAGGCGAAAAACAGTGATGCATAACGATTCTACACTAACTGCTGAAAAATCTTGGAAGACTGTTGTCAATCAGTTGCGAATGCAGCTTGACAAACAGACTCACACTACCTTAATGGGGAAAACTGATTTTTCACGTTACGAAGATGGCACCTTCTATATCAGCGTTCAAAATTCGTTCACGCGCGACTGGCTGGAACAGCGCATGACCGAAACGGTGGTTCGAATGCTCAGCGGTGTGATGGGCAGCGCACAAAAAGTGCAGTTTATCCTCCCCAGCCAATCTGATTCTCAGACAGTTGAAGAGGAGCTTCCGGTGGTCGAACCGCTGGAAAAACCAACTCCCCAAGTGAAAATACAGCGGTCCGAGCTGGACAGTTTCTCGCTGAACCCAAAATATACTTTTGAGAATTTCATCGTTGGACCTTCCAACAATCTGGCGCATGCAGCCTGCAAGGCAGTGGCAGCGATGCCGGGCAGTTCCTACAATCCATTGTTTGTATATAGTGGTGTTGGGCTGGGGAAAACGCACTTGTTGCATGCGATCGGCAATGAAATTGTGCGCGAAAAAGGGCTCAATGTTTTGTATGTTACGTCCGAAATATTCACCAACGATTTTATAGATTCGATTCAACGTCACGAGAACACAGCATTTCGCGAGAAATATCGCACCGCAGATGTGTTATTGATCGACGATATTCAGTTCATCATCGGCAAGGAGAGCACCCAGGAAGAATTCTTCCACACTTTCAATACGCTTTATCAGATGGACAAACAGATTGTCATCTCCTCGGACCGCCCGCCCAAATCAATGTCCACGCTCGATGAACGTATGCGCTCACGTTTTGAATGGGGCTTACAGGTTGATATTCAAGCTCCTGATCTTGAAACCCGCATTGCGATCTTGAAATCAAAAGCTGTCAAACTCAAGCTGAGCTTGACGCAGGAAATTCAGGAAATAGTCGCTCGTCAGGTTTCATGCAACATCCGTGAACTGGAAGGTGCCCTAAATCGCCTGGCTGCGATGTCCAATCTTTGTCAATTGCCGATCGATCGTAATCTGGTGGTGATGGCGCTCGGAGATATCCTGCAACAACCGTCCGCCAATTCAATTTCAGATGTGATTCAGGGGGTTGCAGAAGCGTTTGAACTCAACCTGGATGAAGTTTTGAGCCGATCCAGAAACAAGAATATCCTGCTCTGCCGGCAGACTGCCATGCACCTGTTACGCAGCGAAGAAGATTTGACGCTGCTGCAAATTGGTGACTACCTTGGCGGATGGGATCACTCAACCGTGCTGCATGCCTGCGAAAAAGTGGATCAGTTGCTCAAGCAAAATCCATCATTCTTCTCCAAGTATTCCCAGATCAGGCAGCAGATTTACGGTACCTGTGCACTGGCTTGAAGTCCTGCCAAGTCACTGTACACCTCCTTTCAACAGTCAAATCTCACTCCTTTGAAGTGAGATTTGACTGTTATTTTCGGAAACTTTTCGGCTGCCTGGAGCGTATCCAAAGTATCCAAGGACAGCTTTTTGGATTTCGGTGAGGAAAAATGCAAACCCGTACGTTTCTTGCACCATAATTAAATTCCAGTCCGTCGTTGGATTGGA
Source organism: Chloroflexota bacterium (assembly GCA_012799995.1). Classification (GTDB taxonomy): domain Bacteria; phylum Chloroflexota; class Anaerolineae; order Anaerolineales; family Anaerolineaceae; genus Flexilinea. The sequence goes on from JAAZKE010000041.1 coordinate 2,063, forward strand.
AAAAATTGAAAGAAGGAGGTTATAGTGGAAAAACGTTTCTTTTTTGTTCTCATCTCCGTTCTGCTGATTTCCTCAGCGATGTTCGGAAGCGTCTCTGCAAGCGGAAATTCCGGGTATCAGGTTCCCTATTGGAACAATTCTTACACGCCCTATAATTGCTGCAATTGCAGCTGGTATTGCGGCGATCCCTGCTGCAGTTCAGGTCATTACAATCCATATACACCGCAATTATGCGCCTCATTTGTATCTGATGTAACTGTGCCCGATGGATCCTATGTCGCTCCTGGCGCAAGTTTTGTAAAAACCTGGCAGATCCGCAACAATGGAAACACCACCTGGAACACCAATTATCAGTTGGTATTTTCGAGCGGCAGCCAACTCTCAGGACCGGCAGCAGTCTCATTGCCGCACTCCGTCGCTCCTGGACAGACGGTGGATGTGTCAGTCACCTTAACCGCGCCTGTGAACGCAGGAAAATATCGCGGCTATTGGATGCTCAAATCCGACACTGGACAGCTTTTCGGAGTCGGTGCAGGATGTAAAGTTGCCGTTTGGGTTGAAATCACCACCAGCAAAGCTTATTGTCAGGGATACAATTGCTGTTTTGGCAGCTGGTACTGTGCACCGGAAACATTCCCCCCCAGTATCGGGGTAAAAGTTCCGATGACGCAGCCAGCCGTGCCAACCTGGCCTGGATGGTAGCAGGATCTGATATTTTCGTTCCATCGAACCCGTCAATTCAAAATGACGGGTTCTTTTTTTGTTTGGTCAGCTTCTTTTGAAAGTTAGCACGTTTCTTGCACTATGATAAGCAGCTGATTTTTAATGAATTTCAGAGGGCAAGCGGACGAGTCACTGCTCTATATTAGGAAAGAACCGACCTCTCTGAGGCTTTTGAGGAGGAAATTGTGAACAAAAAACATTTATTCATCCTGATCATTGCGATTATTATGCTGTTGTCTTTCGCAGCTGAAACCCAACTGGTTGCGGCACAGTCATCCACACCGTGTTATTTCAGAACCGGAAAGGTGACTTTCATGGGGCCCTGCACGAATCCGACCGGGGTTATGAAGTGGGAAAATATCATTCCTTCCTATGGCTGGTCAGGATTTGGCGCTGCTTCCCCCTCATCCTGCTGCAAATCGTGTATGCGCGGTGAGTTCATCCGCGATGTTACCATTCCGGATGGCAGCTATATCGCCCCCGGAGGTGCTTTTGTAAAGACCTGGCGAATTCGGAACATGAGTCCATCAAAATGGGATGCCGGAACCCAACTGGTGTTCTATAGCGGATCTCAGATGGGTGCACCCGCCTCAGTTCCCTTCCCCAATGCTGTCAATGTTGGAGAATATGTCAACGTATCAGTTACCTTCCAGGCGCCTGTCACCGGTGGTACCTATCAGAGCAACTGGATGATTCAGACACCCGATAATGTCCGTTTTGGGGTTGGATGTGACGGGACGGTTCCGCTTTATGTGTTGATTTCCACCTCAGGACCGCTGCACGGATATATACCCTATTCCTATTCAGCGCCGCTTCCCTGGGGTACAACCAGCTGTGGTACCACCGGCTGCTCCACCATCAACCCATGTGCCAGCGGCTCCTGCTATACAGCTTCTTCATCGTCTGTGAAAGATTTGCCGCACAATCCTAATTGCAATAATATTGTTCGCAACGTCAACGATATCACTGTTCCGGATGGCACTAAATTCTCACCCAACACCGCTTTCCGTAAAACCTGGTCCATGAAAAATGGTGGTACCTGTGTTTGGACGGAAGATTACTCACTGGTATTCACCGGCGGAGATGGCATGGGCAGCGCTCAGACAGTTCAAATGCCGCACAGAGTTTATCCGGGCGAAACCGTTACGATCAGTATCGACCTGAAAAGTCCGGAACATTCTGGCAATTATCGCGGCTATTACATGCTGCGCGACAATTTAGGCTTCACCTTCGGATATGGCTCCAACGCCAACTCAGCATTTTGGGTTGATATCAAAGTAGTTGATCCGGCAGCTGCACCAGCCCCAGCTCCGGTAGCACCGCCGCCAGCATCACCAGCTCCGGCAGCTCCGGGAACAAATCCGGCTCCACCGGCACCATCCGCCTCCTCAACCTCCAATATTACTGAAATTGATCAGCCGCTACTGATGGATGAAGATAGTGATCCCAACTACGGTGCTGATGCATTGGAACCTAATGAAGGAATCAAGTCACTACCGCATAATGAATGCGGGAACCAGCACCTTGAAGTGACCTTTGTGCAACCCGATGTCTACAACATCAACTGGTATGTCACCAATACCGGCCTGAAAACCTGGAATCCGGAAAAATACCGTATTGTAAATTCGGGAATCAGCAATAATCTGGTGCTGATCGGCGCTGATGTCGCTCTGCCAGTAACGAAAACTAACGAACAGGCAATGATCTCGATTTCAGCCAAAGTTCGCAATCTGGAAGACAAATCAGAAAAATGGCTCAAATTCTATCTCGATGATGGCGTTGAATCTTTCTGCGAAGTTTATTTCCCGATCCCAGCGAACTAAAGAAGTAACAACTGACTTCAAAGTCAAGCGTCAGCTCAAAATCCCGGCGAAATGTTCACCGGGATTTTTCTTTCCTTTTATCTGGACTTCCCATTATGTACCAGTCGGTACGAGTTTTGACATTAATTTGAAAGTTCTCTCCGGATGCACTACAATGACAGCAACGTTTGAGAAAAGGAAGACAGGAATTATGTTAGATCAAATCAGCGAACACATATGGCTTATGCCGGGGGATTATACAACTGACCGCCCGACGCTCGGTTTGGTCTATGGCGGAAAAACGAGTTTGATGGTGGATGCGGGGAACTCGCCGGATCATATCTCTTATTTCTATGGAAACCTTCGCAGCATGGGACTCGCTGACCCAAGTTATGTTGTGGTTACTCACTGGCATTGGGATCATGTCTTCGGGCTGGCGGGATCTCCAGCAAAATCAATCTCCCATACCATCACCAACGATCGTCTGAATGTGATGCAGCGCTGGGACTGGTCTGACGCATCGCTCAACACCCGCGTCGCCGCCGGCGTTGAAACCCAGATTTCTGCCGATACGATCCGTAAAGAGATGCCAATCCGCCATTCCTTTAAGGTCAAACCGGTTGATATCACTTTCGAAAAGCTATGTGAAGTGCGGCTGGAAGAAGTGACCTGCGAATTTATCCATGTTGGCGGTCCGCACAGTGAAGATTCGGTGATCGTTTATGTCCCCAACGACAAAGTGCTGTTCCTCGGAGACTGTTTCTCTCCCGATCACTATAACAACAACAGCCTGCGAGTGGCCAAGCTTTCTCCTTTGATCAAACAACTGGAAACCTTCGATGTGGAATGGATGATCCCTTCGCACGAGGCGCCACTTTCGAAGAAAGACCTGATTACACGGTTGAAAGCTGACGAGAAGATTGGCAAACTGGTGGGCACAATAACCGATGAAAGCAAAATCCTGAAGAAGTTGACCACCGGGCTGAAACGTGAGCCAACAGTGGAAGAACTCGAAACCGCCGGTTTTTTTGTAGCTGGTAATACCTCCAGCGGACGAAATTCGCTTGACCGGCAATTTTTAATCAAATAACTTACAGAAATCAAATAAAAACACAGTAGAATAAAACTGGATGGGGTGTGAATCTTTAGCACCCCATCATTATTGAATGTCATTTGGGCAAATTCGCTCAAAATTGACAAGAAGGTAAGGAATGGAATATAAAGACTATTATAAAATTTTAGGCGTCGATAAAAACGCTAAAGACGATGCAATACGAAAAGCCTATCGTGATCTGGCAAAGCAGTACCATCCTGACCGAAACCGCGGAAATAAAAGCTCGGAAGAAAAATTTAAAGAAATTAATGAAGCATACGCGGTTCTGAAGGATAAAGAAAAACGCGCACGCTATGATCAGCTGGGTTCCTCTTATGCTGCCTGGGAACGGCAGGGCGGAACCAGTGCAAACTATGACTGGAGCGACTGGTTTTCACAGGCGCAGGGTGCGGGTGGATCCGGAACTACTTATCGCACTTATACCACTACCGGATTCGATGGCATGGGAGATTTCTCCGATTTCTTTTCGCAGATTTTTGGTGGCATGGGTGATGCGCGCACTACGCGATCCAGGCGTTCTGCCAGCATGGAAGATCTTTTTCCACGGCAAAAACCGGCTCCGCAACAACATAACATCACGATCACGCTGGAAGAAGCCTTCACCGGGACTTCGCGCATTCTTTCAATCGATAACCACAAAATCGAAGCAAAAATCCCTGCTGGATCTATGACCGGCACAAAAATCCGCCTGGCTGGCGTGCTGGGACCAAAAGATAACGCTTCCGACTTGATTTTGGTCATCAATGTCGAAAATGACCTGCGCTTCGAGCGTAAGGGCAACGATATTTATACCGACACACAGATTGACCTCTACACAGCGGTATTGGGGGGCGATGCTGTTGTAACCACTTTTAATGAAAAACTGGTATTGAAGGTTCCGGCTGGTACGCAGCCCGGTCAACTGATTCGGTTGACAGGAAAAGGAATGCCTGTTTTGAATAAAGCGGGAAAACGTGGGGATCTGTATGCACGCATCCGCGTCCAAATCCCTAAAAACATCACAGAGAAACAGAAGAAACTGTTTGAAGAAGCAAGAGCATCAGGATAATGAATGAATAAAAACGAAATACGCTATTTCCCATTGGGAGGAGCGGGTGAAATCGGCAGGAACATGCATGTTTTCAGCCTGGAAGACCGCTATTTAATCGTGGACTGCGGCGTTCAGTTCCCGGACAACTCAATGTTGGGGGTGGACTACATTATCCCCGACATGCAAATCCTTCAGGGTAAAGAAGATAAGATCGTGGGGGTGGTCATAACTCACGGACATGAAGACCACATTGGCGGATTAAGCTATCTTTTCGACATAGTGGAAAATGTGCCGATTTATGCAACACCGCTTACCGCCGGACTGATTGAAGTAAAGCTGATGAGGGCGGGGAAGCTCTCAAAAACCAAAATTAACGTGATCGCAGCCGGTGACGTGTTGGAGTTGGGTCCGTTTCAAATTGAAACATTCCATATGACGCACTCCATCCCGGACTGCATCGGTCTCGCCATTTCCACACCACATGGATATATCGTTATGAGCGGTGATTATAAACTTGACCCGACCCCGATCGATAACTGGCCATCGGATTACAGCAAACTGGCACAGCTCGGGGAAAAAGGGGTACTGGCTCTGTTCTCTGACTCAACCAATGCCGAGCGTCCGGGGATGACCCCTTCGGAGCGGGATATTGACGAAGCTTTTGAAGAAGTGTTCGCCAAGACCACCGGGCGGATCATCATCTCCAGTTTCGCTTCACTGATATCAAGGCTACAGCAGGTTGCCACGATTGCGATCAAAAACGAACGAAAGATCTGTATCGTTGGCACCAGCATGGTAGATAACGTCGCGCTGGCGAAGAAGCTGGGCTATCTTGACATGCCCGAGTCTGAGATCGTATCACTGGAAGAGGCATTGAAACTGCCGGATCACAAAGTGCTGATCCTGTGCACCGGTTCTCAGGGCGAGCCAACCTCCATTCTGGGAAGGCTTTCGACAGGAAAATATTACGCCTTCAGCATTAATCCCGGCGATACCGTACTGCTCTCATCCAGCCCGATTCCAGGCAATGAAGAGCAGATTTCAAACGTGATCAATCGGCTCTATCGCATGGGTGCAAACGTGATCTACAATTCGGTGCTTTCGATCCATGTCTCCGGACACGCCTGTCAGGAGGAGATGAAGATGTTGGTGAATTTTCTCAAGCCGAAATACATCATCCCTACTCACGGCGAATTGCGTCATTTACATCAGCACGCCCGCCTTATGAAACAAATGGGCTACGACGACGAACATGTGTTGGTGATTGAGAACGGACAGTCGCTGATCATAGCCGATGGTAAAGTACTCTTGGGAGATAAAGTGCCGGCAACAATGGTGCTGGTCGATGGCACCAATGTTGGCGATATGGATATGGACATCATGTATCAGCGCGAAAGACTTTCTGAAAATGGCGTAGTGGTTGTCTCGCTGGTGTTCGACAAGAAACATCATGGGCTCATTCAAGAACCAGTCATCGTACATTATGGCTTGATGGCAGGGAAAGAGATCCCGGAAGTGGAAGGGGAGCTTTCCCGTCAGGTAATCGAGTATTGCGCGAAGAAGAACAACATGGAATCCAACAACATCCAGAAAAATATCGAACAGTTGGTACGGAAGTTCTTTTATAACGCCACCCGTCGCTCCCCATGGGTAATTGTCAATCCGTTGTATGTTTAATCAGAAGCTGTTTCCAGCTTCTTTTTGAACCAAAGCGATCCCGCTGATCGAAACAGGTAGTCAAGCCTGATATAATCGGATCATCTGAAATCCTATGAAAGAAAAAGCCCTTTTCTCAGCACGAAAGTCCTTTCCCGACTTGATTGGGGTTCTTTTTTTTTGTCTGGTTCCGCTTATTTGCTGCTTGCCCCCCAGGATCATAACCCTGGTCTGATCTTTCGCCAAAAACTGTATATCCTTCCATTTGTTTTCCTGCTGGCGCTGGCAACAGCACTGCTGCGACAGAAACGGTTGCTGGGTGCCTTATTATCAGCAGGCTGCGGATTGCTGTTGTTGCTGCCACTCACCGGTCTGTGGAATTCCGGTGCATCCGATCAATACATTCTCAGCGGTACAATTCCCTGGTCGGACGCATTTATCCATCATCAAAACACGCTGCGCTTCCTGTTCGGCGGCACCATGGGGCAATCCTCTGCCATCCGGCCGTTATCTTTGACTTTTTACAGCGCAATTTTGCGCCTGTCCCAGAACAATTTCCTGCTGGTGTATGCGCTCACAGCGATGGCAATGGCTGCTGCCATCGTTCTCACACTCCCGGTTATCGAACGAAGGTTCGGCCCGCTTGTTTCAGCATTCTTTTATACCAACGCATTCTTTTTCATCCGCCGCCTGACTGGCACATTTATGACCGAACCGGTTGCATTCACGCTGGCTACATTAAGCACACTCTTTTTCATAAAGGGTATCTTTGAAAAACACAACGGATCCGTTGCGCTGGGTTTTCTGACGCTGTCACTGGCGCTGAATGTGCGTCCCGGGGCAATGTTTGTGTTGGCATTCGGTGGACTGTGGTATTTCTTTGGCTTCGCAAAAGGAAACCCTCGTCGTCTGGTTTGGTCACTGGCAATGCTGGTCACAATGCTGGTTGGATTCGGGCTTTCGTCTTATAACAGTGCATTCGTAGCTGAACCGGACAAACCGCTCACCAATGATCAGGCAGCGTTGTACATTTATGGTATCTGCAGCGGTGGGGAAGACACTTATTACTCAATGGTTCAACCGGAACTGACTGCATATTTTGGCAGTGAAAATCTCTGGTCGGGTGTGCTAAAGCTATGCCGTCAAAAGTTGGCAGAGCAGCCGGAAAATTCAAGCCGGGCGCTCAAACGCATTATCGAAGGAGTTGTCAATGATCCTGAGCGTGGTGCCTTTTCCTGGTTCGATGGCGGAAATCCACATCTGGTGCAGGGAGTTCAATATGGGGTTATGCTGCTCTGGGTTATTGGCTTCTTTGCTATCTTTAGAAGAAGAGCCGAGCCGTTCAACGCATTTCTGCTGGCGATGATCGCCGGCATTTTTCTGTTTCAATTCGTCGCTCCGGCCTACAACTACTATCGGATGCGCTTTGACGCGCCCACCTATTGGGTCAGCGGTCTGGTGGCGGGAATCGGTTTGTGCTCTGTCTTTAAGTTGTTGTTTCCACGTGCTGCCTGGTTCCGGACATTTATCTCACCAATCCAGAACAAAGAATCATCGAACAGATATCGTTGTTCGATGGCGATTGTGTCCATGTTCATTCTCTGTTGGCTGGTTGCTCCTCCCGCAATAAAAGCCATGCCATTCCCAATCACTGACAAACCCAACCGCGATTGTCCTGCTGATGAAATTGATCTCCGCACCTGGGTTTCACCCGGCAACTACGTCTCACTGCACTATTACGACCTGCAACAGCCGCATGTGCCTGACTTCCATTTGCTATACGTCCGTCCCGGTATGCATGACACCTCTACACGCGGGATGTTCGCTTTCACTGATTCCATCGATGAACCGACCACGATCATCAAAGGGTTGGATTTAGACACCTTCGAAGAGATTCTGTTATTTGCTCCTCTGGATATGGTCAGCGGGACACTCAGCGGGGAAGTTTCTTTTTGCGCCAGATTGATCGATCCGCCAATCTATCACAATTACCGCTTCGCTGTCGTTTCTTCCGCACAATAATTCCTCGCTGATCCAGGCGAAAAACTCCCCGACAGGCGATGAAAGCTTGAGGCTCTTCCAAACCAGACCTAAGAGTTTCATGAAATATTCTGAAACTTTTCATATCAAGTTTGATCAAACTTGATATGTAGTTACACATATCACCTGAACAAAGGTGATCTTTATCAATTTCATTTCGCAGATTCGCCATCTATAATCCAAATAAATGATTGTTTTCTGAAACTTTCAGATTGGAGTTCATGAAAAAAGTCACACTGAAACAGATTGCCAGGGAAGCAGGCGTCTCACCATCCACGATCTCGCGCATCATCAACCGCAATACGCCGGTCAGCGATGCGCTGAAGGAGAAAGTGGAGATGGCGATGCAGTCGTTGGGCGTTTCGCTTCCGCCCGCGAAATCTGAAAAGCGCAACCACCAAAACCGGCCAACCATGATCGGGTTAGTTGTAGCGGATTTGTCAAACCCCTATTTTCAGATGGTGATGCGCGGGGTGATGAATGAAGCCCGCAATCTCGATTATGGCATCCAGTTATTTGAGACTAACGAGGACGTCAGCTACGAGGAAACGATATTCCATAAGCTGCCTGACTACCATCTGGATGGATTGATCCTGTGTGCGGCGCGTGTATCAACTGATCTGGTTATATCATTCCGAAAACAAACCGGAATTCCAATTGTGATGGTCAATCGTTACGTATCAGATCCGAAGATCCGTTGCATCGTGATCGATTACAAAAAAGTATTATTTCAGGCAACCTCTTATCTGATCAAACATGGTCATCGCGACATCGCATACCTGTCCGGCCCTTCCAACACCGAAGCGTCCAGGTTGCGCCGTTCCGGCATTCTTAAAGCGATGAATGATGCCCATATTAAGATGAATCCAGCCTTCTCACTGGGCTGTTTCCCCAATGTTGAAGGAGGATTTCAGGCGATGACCTCGCTGCTGGCGCTCCCGGGTCAGCAGCCTACTGCGGTAATCGCTTATAATGACCTTATAGCGGTTGGTGCATTACAGGCCATCCGGTTGCACGGATTACGTGTACCGGAAGACATATCCCTGATGGGAGTAGATAATATTGAATTGACCAATTACACCACACCGCCACTGACTACCATTGCACCACCGATTTTGCACATGGGCTCTGTAGCGATCCGGATCATTGACAACCTGATTAAAGGGGAGCCCGTGCCGGAAGGTGGATATATGGAGATTGATGCTTCGTTGATTCTGCGCTATTCAACCGGACCGGCACCGGAGAAAATCAAACAGGATGTGCAGGTAGATTACGCCTGAGAAAGGGAAAAGATGAGCAAACGAAAATACGTTTTTGAAACCCAGGATAAGATTTTGCGCTACAAATTTCCTACCCATATCAACGATATCGTGATTCCGCGTGAGGAAGCCTCCTCATCCGAATGTTTCATGGTTCTGATTGAGAAAGACGGCGCTTTACCGCCCCACAAGCATGAAGACTGTGAGCAGCTATATTACATTCTTGAAGGGGAGGGCAGGTTGGAAGTTCGGTTGGATGGTGAGGAAGACACCGAAGTTTTTGCCATTCATCCCAATCAGGTGGTGCATATTCCACCCAATACCTGGCACCGCGTCTTTGCGCTTAGTGACAACGGCATCAAGTATTTCTGTGTTGACAGTTTTCCAAATGGATTTGATCCAGCCGAACCAACCTGTGAATCGCACGTGAAAGCGACTGTGGCACAACGCGGCTGGGATTTTGAAAAAATCCGCGAGGATCGCCGGTAAGACAGTTCTTTATTTTGTGAACTTCAGAGAGCCTCTCTCTGATTTGCAAAAATATTTCAAAGGAGGAAATATGACTCGTAGAAATTTGTTTTTGGGAATCATGCTGATTTCCATCCTGTTTCTGGCAGTCGGAAGCGTTTCCGCGATTGAGTACAAAGAAGCGCCGATGCTGACAGAAAAGGTCAACAGCGGTGAATTACCCCCTGTTGCTGAACGGCTGCCAGAGGAGCCGAATATCATAGAACCGCTTGAAGAAATCGGTGTTTACGGTGGAACATTGCGGCGTGGTATCACTGGGCCAAACGACCACAACAACTATGTCCGCTGGATGTATGACTCGCTTGTCCGCTATGCTCAGGACGGCAACTCAACCTATCCACAGCTGATCAAATCGTTGGAACCAAACGAAGATTACACTGTTTGGACTTTCAACATGCTCAAGGGCGCAAAATGGTCTGATGGAAGCCCGTTCACCTCGGCAGACATCATGTTCTGGTTCGAAGATTACTATACCTATCCGGAATTAACTCCGGCGAAACTGCCCTGGCTGTACAATGACGATGGCTCCATCGTTGAAGTGACCGCACCGGACGAATATACCGTGGTCTTCACCTACAAAGACCCAATCACAACCGTCCCGATGGAAGTTGCCGCAATGGATAACCGTGACAACCTGGTTCCGATGTTCCTGCCTTCGGCTTATTTGAAGCAATTCCATGCGAAATACACCGATGTCAACCAGTTGAATGAGATGGCGAAAAAGGAATCCTTCGAAAACTGGAAACAATTATTCGAAAATCGCCAGGCGCCTTATCGCAACCCGGAACGCCCGGTGATGGCAGCCTGGATGTCGGTGAACACCATCAACGACCCGATCTACAACCTGGTTCGCAACCCATATTATGTTGGTGTCGATCCGGAAGGAAATCAACTTCCTTACATCGATAACCTCAGCCTGGTTACCTATCAATCCCCGGACGCGCTCAACATGGCAGCGATTCAGGGTGAAATTGATATGCAGGACCGCCATATCATCATGCAGAACTACCCGGTTCTGATGGAAGAATCTGAGAAGACCGGCAAATACGACGTTCGCTTATGGCCTACCTTCGGTGGTGTCGATGCCGCTCTCTCCATCAACTACTATTACGACAAAGATCCGGAATATATGAAACTGTTCCAGAATCATGACTTCCGCGTTGCTCTGTCAATCAGTATTGATCGCGAAGAGATCATCGAAAGCGCCTTCCTCGGTTTGGGTGAAGCACGCCAGCCAGTCCCACGCAGCACTTCCATTTACTATCCTGGCGATGAATATGCTTTCAAATACACTGAGTTTGATCAGGCAAAAGCCAACGAAATGCTGGATGCAATGGGTCTGGATAAGAAAGATGCCAATGGCTTCCGGCTGATGCCCGATGGCTCCCGCGTGATGATCGAAATCGCTTACGTACCGCAATTCGCCAACTGGGGCGACATCGCTCAGATGATCGCAGAAGACTGGCGCGGTGTCGGTATTGAAGGTGTGGTCGTCGAGAATGAACGGACGAACCATTTCGCCAAACGCGATTCCAACGAGCTGATGACGGAAATCTGGAACGAAGATACCACCGGATTCCCATTCACTGGCGCCCCGAAGTTTGACCCGCGTACCAGCCCTGGCATTTGTGTCGCCACCGGCGCCCGCACGTGGCTCAACTCTGGCGGCAAAGAAGGCTATGAGCCAAATGATGATTTCAAACGCATCATGGAAATCATCGATCTGGCAAAACGTGTTGGTCCGGAAGAACAGCAGGAACTCGGTAAAGAGCTGTTCCGAATCTGGGCAGAAGGCTGCTACGAAATCGGTATCGCCGGTCTGACCCCGATGGTTCAGGGAGTTGGTGTTGTGAACTCCAATCTGGGCAACGTCCCGGCATCTGACACGCTCGGAAATGACTGGCCGCTGCGCACGCCTGGAAACGGACGCACCGAACAGTTCTATTTCAAACAATAATCAGCTTTTGAGATACTGGTCAGGGGTTAAAATTCCCTGACCAGTTTTTGGAACTTATTCCGTTCTTTCTGTCAAAATAACAGGAAGAACGCCATAAGTTCCAAATGGTTCAAGAAGCTAAAAGAAGGAGGGCAGATGGCAAGCTACATAGCAAAAAGAATCCTGGTTATTCCATTCCTGCTGTTTGTATTTTCGATCTTAATCTTTGTCCTGATCCAGGCGCCTCCGGGTGACTTTATGACTACCTACTCGGCGATTCTGGCGGGGTCCGGCTCATCACTCGATGCGGAGCAGCTTGACGCAATGCGTGTCTCGTATGGACTGGATCAACCCTTACATATTCAATACGTCCGTTGGATTGAAAAACTGCTTCGGGGAGACATGGGGCTTTCACTGCTCTACATGCTGCCAAACAAGCAGCTGATCGCAGAACGGCTTGGACCAACTGTCGCTTTAGCGCTGTTCTCGTTCATCCTTTCGTGGTTGATTGCGATCCCCTCCGGAATTTATTCTGCTACCCATAAGAACTCTTTTGGAGACTACTTTTTCATGGTCTTGAACTATATCGGCGTAGCGATTCCCAACTTCTTCCTGGCACTGCTGTTAATGTGGTTTTTCTATGTCAAATTCGGCTGGAATCTGGTTGGGCTGTTTTCACCCGAGTTTGAAGCCGCTCCCTGGAGCTGGGCAAAATTCCTGGATATGCTGAAACACCTCTGGCTGCCGGGGATTATCCTGGCATTGGGCGGCTCAGCACGGCTCACCCGCGTGATGCGCGCCAACCTGCTGGACGAAATGGGGAAACCGTACATGGTGACTGGCCGTGCTAAAGGGATGTCCGAGTGGTCATTGGTTATGAAGTACCCGGTGCGATTGGCGATCAATCCGCTGGTCAGCACGATCGGAAACTACATCCCGCAACTGTTTTCGGGTTCACTAATCGTTGCTTCGGTCATGAACCTGCAGAATATTGGCCCGCTGCTCTTACAGGCGCTTTCGATGCAGGACATGTACCTGTCCGGATCAATCCTGCTGGTCTACTGTCTGCTGGCAATTTTAGGAACAATTCTCTCGGATTTACTGCTGGCCTGGGTTGATCCGCGGATCCGATTGGAGTAAGCCATGAGCGAAAAAAACAATTCTGTTCCTGAAGAAACAAAAGAACCAACAGCTTTGGTTGATCTCGATCTGGATGAGATGATTCGCTCCAAGAGCGAAGAAAAAGTTTCTGTTGCCTCCAACTGGAAGCTGGTCTGGTGGCGATTCCGCAAGAACAAGCTTGCAGTTCTCAGCCTGATCCTGTTGTTCTTTGTTTTATTGATAATCATGTTCCCGGATTTCTTTGCCAACCAGAAATCAGAAGAGACAAACGCCCGTCAGGCGTTCGTGCCGATCCAAAAACTGCACTTTTTCCGTGATGGAAAGCCTGACCTCTGGGCTGACAAGATGGTTGGTAAGCGAAATCCCAAAACCCTGGCGATGGAATGGGTCATTGATGAAGAAGGATATACAGATCTGAAATTCCTTGGCAAAAGCTTCAAATGGAAATTCCTCTTCTGGGAAACAAACGTCCATCTGATCACTTCAGCAAACCCGGGGGAACGAGTATTCCTGCTCGGATCTGATCGAATGGGACGTGACCAGTACTCGCGCCTGATGTATGCAACCAGAACATCTCTGACCGTCGGGTTGGTATCAGTGTTGCTGAGCGTGTTTCTCGGTGTGGTCCTGGGCGGAATCAGTGGATACTTCGGCGGAGCGGTGGATATGGTGATTCAGCGTTTGATCGAAATTTTGAACTCCATTCCTTACGTACCGATCTGGATGGCTATGGCAGCAGCTCTTCCACGTGAATGGTCTGCTGAGCAGCGTTTCTTTGCAATCACTGTGATCCTCTCCCTGTTGGGATGGACAACACTCGGACGTGAAGTGCGCGGAAAATTTATGTCCATCCGTGAAGAAGATTTTGTGCTGGCAGCGGAATTGATCGGCTGCAGCAAAGCGCGGATCATCATGAAGCACATGGTACCGACATTTCTCAGTCACATCATCGCAACCGGAACACTTTCGATTCCGGCGATGATCGTAAACGAAACTTCGCTGAGCTTCCTCGGTCTGGGGCTGCGGCCACCCGCCATCAGTTATGGCGTGATGCTGCAGGAAGCGCAAAACGTTCAGACGATGGCAAACGCCTCCTGGTTGATGATTCCGGGTCTGGTGCTGGTGATTGCCGTATTGATGTTCAACTTGATCGGTGATGGTCTGCGGGATGCAGCAGATCCCTACAGTAAATAGGAGGAGCCATGGACAAAAAACCTGTTTTATCTGTACGAGATCTGAAAGCTTACTTCTCATTAGACGAAGGAATTGTCAAATCGGTTGACGGTGTTTCTTTTGACGCCTGGAAGGGTCAGGTGGTCGGCGTTGTTGGCGAGTCTGGTTGCGGAAAATCGGTGACGATGAAATCAGTACTGCGCATTTTGGAGAAACCGGGGAAGATTGTCGGTGGCGAGATTCTGCTCCAGAAGGAAGACAACCCCAACGAGTATATAGACCTTGTAAAACTCCCTGAAAACGGCCCTGAAATTCGGGATATCCGCGGCGGACGCATAGCCCTGATCCCACAGGAACCGATGGCTGCTTTCAGCCCGGTGCATACCATTGGCGATCAAATAACAGAAGCTATCCGTCTTCATCGGCCCGTCAGCAAGCGTGAAGCCTACAAAATCTGTATTGATACGCTTCATGCGGTCGGGATGTCAATGCCGGAAAAACGCTTCAACTCCTACTCCTGGCAGCTCTCGGGAGGGTTACGTCAACGTGCTATCATCGCGATGGCAATTGTGAGTAATCCATCTATCCTGATTGCAGACGAGCCAACTACAGCAATCGACGTCACTACGCAGGCACAGATTCTGAAGCTGTTGAAGAAGCTACAGCAGGAGCGCGACATGACGATCCTGTTTATCACTCACGACCTGGGTGTAATTGCCCAGATGACACAATACGTGGTGGTGATGTATCTTGGCAGGGTGATGGAAAAAGGACCAGTCGATGATATCTTCCATAATCCCAAACACCCCTACACACGGGCATTGCTGGATTCAATCCCATCTGCTCAGAAGACAACCAAAGTAAAGCTGCCAACGATCGCGGGATCAATTCCGCATCCGTTCAACAAGCCCAGCGGTTGTCCGTTCCACCCGCGCTGTACGAAGATGATTCCCAATGTCTGCAACATAGATCCTCCCGCCGAAACCGTAGTTGGCGAGGATCACGTTGCCTATTGCTTTTTATATCAAAATACGAAGGAGGTGAAAGATGCAGCCTGATTCAACCCTCACCCGTCCTGTCGAACCTGACCGTATTTTGGATGTGAGAAATTTGAAGAAATACTTCCCCATCACCAGGGGAATTATGAAACGCCATGTTGGCGATGTCCGGGCGGTGGATGATATCAATTTGTTCATACGCAAAGGCGAGACCCTGGGGCTCGTTGGCGAAAGTGGTTGCGGCAAAACGACCGCTGCGCGCTCAATCTTGCGCGCAATCACCCCCACTGCAGGGGAAATCCTTTACAAGACCAAGAGCGGACAAACGGTTGACCTTGGCAAGCTGTCAGAGAAGGAGTTACGCCCGCTTCGCGCCGAAATGCAGATGATTTTTCAGGATCCGTTTGGGTCGCTCAACCCGCGCATGAACATTCTCGATATCATCAGTGAACCAATGCTGGTGAATGGCATCACCAGTCGTAAGGAACGCGAAGACCGCGTGACCGAGCTGCTGCGTAAAGTGGGGTTGCGGCCGGAGTATATGGTTCGCTACCCGCACTCCTTCAGCGGTGGTCAGCGTCAGCGGATCGGCATCGCGCGTGCGCTTGCGCTGCAACCGAATCTGGTTGTCGCGGATGAACCGGTTTCAGCGCTGGACGTCTCAGTTCAGGCGCAGGTGCTCAACCTGCTGATGGAGTTGATGGAGGAGATGAGCCTGACCTACCTGTTTGTCGCTCACGACTTATCGGTTGTTCGGCACATCTGCGATCGGGTCACGGTGATGTATGTGGGGAAAATCGTCGAAACCGCCCGCACCGAAGATCTGTTCCTGTCGCCGCTCCATCCCTACACAGAAGCGTTGATGAATGCCATTCCGATTGCGGATCCCCGCATCCTGCAAAACCGCGAAGGGCTATCAGGAGAAGTTCCCAGCCCTGCGAATCCGCCAGATGGTTGTTATTTCCACTCCCGCTGCAATTACAAGATTGATCGTTGTCTGGTGGAACTTCCTGAATTGCGTGAAGTGTATCACGACCATTGGTGCGCCTGCCATCGTGCAGAAGAACTGCATTTAACCGGTCTGTCGAAATGAATCAGTCCCACAGACCGCTCGCAATTGCCAATGCACAATTAATCCGAAACGGTGAAATCCAGTTGGGGAAAGTTGTGCTGGTGGAGAATGGCATAATTCAGGCTGTCTGTAATCTGGACGACTTTTCTGCGGAGCAATATCAGCTGATTGATTGCGCAAACGCTTACCTGACGCCAGGCCTGGTGGATCTGCACATTCATGGGTGCATGACATATACCTTCAACGAGCCCACCAAAGAAGCTTTTGAGACGATCCTGAAGAAAACGCTCTCCGTCGGAGTAACGACGCTTGCGCCAACCCTGGTAGCAGCGCCTACACCTGAGCTGGAAACAACGTTGGATTTTATCGCCAGCTGGCGAAACTGGCAGACTCCAGGGATGACTTCAATTACCGGGGCTTATCTGGAAAGTCCGTTTATCGCGCCAGCTGCCAAAGGAGCACTGCCGGAAAATGCGATCCGTGATCTAAAAGGAAATGATCTCGACATCCTGCTCAACCATCATGAAGCGCTGGCGATCTTCATGGTCGCGCCAGAACTGGAAGGCGCAGCCGATGCGTTCCGAAAAATCACTGCTTATGGCATTATCGGCGCAATGGGGCATACCACTGCTATTGAAAACCAGGTTCTTGAAGCCATTCAGGCAGGTGCCTCCCATGTGACTCACTTATGGAGCGCAATGTCGAGTGTGGTGCGCATTGGCCCATGGCGAAAACCGGGGTTGTTGGAAGTCGCACTGACCCACCCCGAAATTACCGCTGAGATCATCGCTGACAACCGTCATCTGCCGCCAACTCTGATGAAACTGGCAGTGAAAGCCAAAGGCGACAGCCGCACGCTCTGCGCAGTTTCGGATGCGCTCAATGGCGCAGGACTTCCAGAAGGATCCTGTTTCTATGTAGGCGGCAACCGCTGTCAGGTAGTAGACGGCGTGGGCATGGTGGAGGATCGCACTGTTTTTGCCGGCAGCACGACCCTGCTGAATCGAGAAATTCCGATCCTGATTCACGAAGTCGGGTTGACCATTCCGGAGGCAATCGCGATGGTAACCGAAATTCCGGCAAGGATATTGAAACTGAGTCATAATAAGGGCAAAATTGAAACGAGATACGATGCCGACCTCGTTTTGTTTGATTCGGATTTCAACCCGATCAAAGTGATTCAAAACGGGATCGTCGTTGTTGAATAAAACATTGAAATATAGGAGGATTAATGAAACCGATTTTCACAGACCAATGGGATGAACTGCCAGTTGTCGTTTATGAGACCAACCAGGAGATGGGCACTGCTGCTGCCAACGAGGCTAAAGAAATTATCAACAAAGCAATTCAGGAAAAAGGGGTAGCCAATATTATTGTAGCGACCGGAAACTCGCAGCTGTCTTTCTTTGAAGCTTTGAGAGTTTTACCTGACATCGACTGGTCAAAAGTACATGCCTTCCATATGGATGAATACATCGACCTGCCGGCTGGACACACCGCCAGCTTCCCCTACTATCTGCATAAGCAATTTATCGACCACGTCAAAGGAATCCATTTCTACCCAGTGCCCGGTAACAGCAAGACACTGCGTGAAGACATGCTGGCTTACGAAAAACTGTTGCGCGATCATCCTGCTGACCTGTGCGTGCTGGGGATCGGCGAAAACGGACACCTGGCCTTTAATGATCCGCCATTCGCTGATTTTGACGACCCGGTATATATCAAAAAAGTACGTATGGACGACTGCTCACGCAGACAACAGGTCGGTGAAGGTCACTTTAAATCAATCGAAGAGGTGCCGCTGCACGCCTTGTCCCTTACGATCCCGGCGCTGCGTTCTGCCAAACGGATGTTGTGCATCGTTCCGGAAGCGCGCAAAGCGGATGCAGTGTACCGCACCAAAACCGAACCCGTCAACGATGGCTGTCCATCGACAATTTTAAAGAAAACGTCTTGGGCAAAACTGTATCTGGATAAGGACGCAGCTGCAAAAATTATGGCGTAATTTTTTCGCTCATGAAAAAAACTCTGTTTATTCTTGGCGACAGCATTTCAATTGCATACACGCCATTCCTGAAACAGTATTTAGGCAAATCATGGCAGGTCACCCGCAAAGGCGACCTGCCTGCTGATCCTGTTCCCGGCGAACCTGAACCTGAGAATGGCGGAGACTCGAACGTTTTTCTCGCCTATTTAAAAGCCATGCTGCCACAAATTGCAGCCGGGACAATGCTATTAAACTGTGGTTTGCACGATATCAAGCGCCAACCGACCCAAAACAGCCCGATTCAGGTCCCTCTTGAGATATACCAGTCCAATCTGCGTGATGCAATTCAACTGATTCAGAGCTTTGGGAAAAAGCCTGTCTGGGTTACCACCACTGCGGTGGATGATGCCCGACACCTTCGCCACATGCGCGAGTTTTTCAGGTACGATGCAGAGCGACAACAATACAATATTGCAGCAGCTCAGGTGATGGATAAGTTCGCAGTTCCAGTGATCGATTTGTGCGGTTTTACCGAGCAGCTGAGAGGCGAGCTTTATCAGGATCATGTACACTTTACGGAAGAAGTCAGCCGTTTGCAGGCAGCCTACCTCGCGGGTGCATTGGAAGCAGTATGCGGGGAACTTTAAAGAGAAACCAAAAGGAAAACAATGATGAATTCACGTGAACGGGTATTAAAAGCGTTTAATTTTCAGGAACCGGATCGTGTCCCCTTCGATATGGGCAGCACACAGGTAACCGGTATTAACGAATTCGCTTATAAAAACCTGCGAAAAGCCTACGGCTTACCGGAAAAAGAAATCGTTTACACCGACCAGATTCAGGGACTGGCGCAGCCGGATGATGATTTTATCGACGCATTGGGCATCGATGTCCGTGGCCTGTTTCCACTCAACGCTCATAACTGGAACGTCCATGCGATAGATGGCGACCGTTACTGGCTTTACCATGATGAGTGGGGAATTACCTACCGCAAACCCAAAGAGGAAGGGCTGTATTACTCAATATATCAGGAACCGCTTAAAAACGAAAAGTTGACGCCTGAATCTATCAGGAATCATCCCTGGCCGGATTTCAGCGATCCCATCCGCATTAAAGGACTCAGAGAGCAGGCTGAACGATACCGAGCACAAGGGAAAGTGGTGGTAATCAAGGATCCGTTCGCAGGGATTTTTGAAATGTCTCAGCGTATTTGCGGCATGGATTACCTGCTGATTTTGATGGCTTCCGAGCCTGAGTTGGCGGGGCTGTTATTTGACCAGATGGTAAAGCTTAAAATCGATTTCTTCACCAGTGCACTGCCGCAACTAAAAGATGTCATTGACGTGGTCGCGTTGATGGATGATTACGGCACGCAGGTTTCGCAGCTGATCTCACCGCGCATGTTCCGCAAACAGATCAAACCACGCCTGAAGCAGGTGTTTGATTGCGTGATTGAAAATGCACCGGATGCCAAACGGTTCTTTCATTCCTGCGGGAATGTGCGCCCGCTGATTCCCGACTTTCTTGAGATTGGTGTCCAAATTTTGAACCCAATCCATATCAAAGCAACTGGCATGGACCCATTTGAATTGAAAAAAGACTTTGGTGACCAGCTGGTATTCTGGGGTGGCGGCGTTGACACGCAGGGGATCCTGCCAATGGGAACGCCCGAGGAAGTGCGGGACGACGTGCGCCGGAATCTGGAAGCGCTAATGCCTGGCGGCGGTTATGTCTTCAATACTGTTCACGACATCCAGGCCGATGTACCGGTTGAAAATATCGTAGCCATGATTGAAGCCCTGCATGAATTTGGAGTCTATTAAAAATGATCACACGTGTTGAGGCTGATCAATACCTGCCTCTGGAGTTCGTTTTCAATCCCAACTGGTGGAATAAAACAGCCGGGATCTCGTTTGATGAGTCGTTCTATTTCGATCCGGCAACGCGCGAACAACATGATGTCAACATGCGCCGGGTTCTGTTTGAACAATTGGGGAAATACGGTTTTGGTGAGGAAAATCCGCAGCCGCGACCGGTAGCAGGCTCGCTCCATGTCGCCGGAGGCTTTATCGTTCCAGCAGTTTTGGGAGCGGAGATTCGCTTTTCCGCCGCAGAAGCCCCGCAACCGCTGCCTCATCCGCTGTCGCGTGAAGAAATTGCCGCCTTTATAACGCCCGATCCGCTGGAAAATGAAATGATGCAGCGTTTGATTTCCGGCTGGAATCAGCAGCGGCAACGCTACGGGTATTTGATCGGCGATATGAATACCGGTGGGATTCTCAATGACGCCTATCATTTTTATGGCGGAGACATGTTTGCCGACATGCTCGAAGCAGCTGACTTGCCCGTTCGCTTTATGAATCAGATTGCCGATTTGATCATTTCTATCATTAAGATTATCTCCGGACTCAGCACCAGCCAGTCAATATCGGTCAACCGCATGGCTGCACGCCTGACGCCCTCCCCTTTTATCCATTCCAACTGTTCAGTGCAGATGATCTCTCCGCGATTGTACCGGAAAACCATGCTGCCTATTGAGCAGCGCATGGCAACTTTGCTGCAACCTTATGGCGTGCATCACTGCGGTATCGGCATGGAACGCTATGCATCAGCTTACGCGCAAATTCCGATCACATACTGCGATGTGGGTTGGGGATCCGACACGCGCCAGTGTCTTGAGCAACTGCCGGATGCTTTTCTGGGATTACGGCTCAATCCGGTTCGAATGTTGACCGCTTCCGCTGCGGAAATCTGCACTGATTTGCAGAGTTTACTTGATCCGCTTGACTCGCTGGACAGGATTGGCGTTTGCTGCATCAATATGGATGCAGGCACACCGATGGAAAACCTTGAAACTGTTTGCGAAATGATTGAAGAATACCGAAGAAACAGAGGAAAAGCATGAACAGTGATCGACAAAACTTTTTCGATACCGCCGCCCATATCAAAACCGGGCGGATACCTTTGGCGTTGATTGTCGACAGCCCCTGGCTACCTGGTTACGCCGGTATTGATACGCTCGACTATTACCTGGACGAGAACCTTTGGTTTGATATCAACCTGAAACTGCTGGAGCAGTTCCCAGGTGTGGTTTGGGTACCGGGCTTCTGGTGGGAATATGGCATGGCGATTGAAGCCTCTGCCTTCGGTAGCCGGTTGATGTTTCATCATGACCAGCCCCCATCTGTCGAACCGCTGTCAAAAGACCTAGCTTTTTGGGCTGAACATTGCCGTGTTCAGAACCCTGAAAAAGACGGGCTGATGCCGCTGGTGCTGCGCCAGATTGAACGCATGGATCAAAAAATGGAGCCATATGGCTTATCGCAAAATATCGCCTGTGCCCGCGGTATCCTGACGGTCACCAGTTGGTTCATGGGTGTCTCCACCATGATGGAGGCGCTGATTTCCGATCCGAATACAATTCAGCCGATTCTGGAGAAAGTAACAGAAACGCTGATTCTATGGCTGGATGCACAACTCAAACGAATGCGTGAACCGCGCGGAGTGATGCTGTTGGATGATCTGGTGGGCATGATCTCCAGGCGGAAGTATCAGAAGTTGATCGAGCCGCTGTTTAAAAGAATATGGGATCATTTCGATGGGTATATAAAGATTTACCACAACGATACTCCCTGTGAACATCTGCTGCCAACATTGGCAGGAGCAGGGTTTGACGTTTTCAACTTCTCTCATGAAACCGACATTGCCAAAGCGCGGGTGCTGATGGGAGATCAAATTGTGCTGATGGGGAACGTCCCTCCACGCGACCTGGGGGCGTTCGGAACTCCGGAACAGAACTATCAATTCGCTTTGGACTGCCTGAACAAGACGAACGGCGAAGGGATTATCCTGTCGTTTGGCGGCGGAGTGTCGCAGGACACCAAACCGGAAAATATTCATGCTCTGATGGCAGCGCTCAAGGATTGGGAGAAAAACAAATCCAGATAACGGATTCAACCGATGAAGTGGGGAGCAGCCCCAGATAAGGACCGTACAATGAGTAAAAAGTGGCATTTACCGCACGACCGTTTTTTTGATACAGATCCAACTCAAAAAAAAGCTGCGCTTGAAATCTATGAGCGTGTCAAAGATCTGCCAATCGTCAGCCCGCACGGACATGTTGATCCTGCGCTTTTCGCGGACGAATCCACAGGGTTCGGATCTCCGGCTGACCTGCTGATCATTCCCGATCATTACGTCTTTCGTTTGTTTTACTCGCAGGGCTTGCCACTGGAGCAATTTGGCATCCCCCGCAAAGACGGACGCAGTGACCTGGTTGAGCAGGATCATCGTAAGATCTGGCAACGCTTTGCTGAAAACTTCAAACTTCTTCTCGGCACGGCTTCCTACGCCTGGCTGGCTTACGAATTCAAGGAAGTTTTAGGCATCAAGGAAGTTCTGGATGGAGATAATGCACAAGCTGTTTATGACGAATTAGATCAAAAATTAAAGTCTGACGCATTCCAGCCGCGGGCACTGTTTAAACGCATGAACATTGAGGTCCTGTGTACGACCGATGGCGCCAGTGACTCGCTGCAGCATCACCAAAAGATCAATGCATCTGGTTGGGACGGAAAGGTACTGCCCACCTTCCGCCCGGACGCAGCCACCAACCTGTTAACGCCAAATATCAAGGGGGAAATTGAAAAACTGGCCGAAGCAGCAAAGGTGGATATTACGGACTATCGTTCCTACATTCGGGCGCTCGAAAACCGCCGTGCCTTTTTCAAAGAGATGGGAGCTGTTTCCACCGATCAGGGAGTTCTTTCACCCGCTACTTACCCCTTATCCGAGGGTGAAATTAATCGGATTTTTACCAGCGCCTTAAAAGGAACCGTCAGCGAAAAGGACGCGGAAGCCTTCAATGGGCAGATATTATTGGAAATGGCGCGCATGAGCTGTGAGGATGGGCTGGTTATGCAGTTGCATCCAGGCGTCCTGCGGAACCACAATGAGCTGATCTACAATACCTTCGGCGCTGATAAAGGTTGCGATATTCCGATTCAAACTGAAT
This sequence comes from Chloroflexota bacterium, assembly GCA_012799995.1. Classification (GTDB taxonomy): domain Bacteria; phylum Chloroflexota; class Anaerolineae; order Anaerolineales; family Anaerolineaceae; genus Flexilinea. Next base: position 25,517 of record JAAZKE010000041.1, read on the forward strand.
TCACGCGCAACCTTCGACCATTATTAAATCAGTTTGGCAACAACCCCAATTTCCGGCTCTGCCTGTTCACACTGGACGAGTACACCTATTCCCGTGAACTGGCACCTTTGGCGGGGCATTATCCTGCGATTCGCCTGGGACCTCCCTGGTGGTTCAACGACAGCTGGAACGGGATGACCCGCTTCTTCGATTCGGTCACCGAGACCACCGGCTTGTACAACCTGAGCGGATTTATCGATGACACCCGCGCTTTCCCGAGTATCCCGGCACGCCACGATGTCTGGCGACGGGTCGTATCCAACTGGCTGGGGAAGATGGCGGTGCGTTCCTTCATCAGCATGGAAGATGCGCATGATTTGGCACATATGCTGGTCTACACCCAACCGAAAAAAGTCTACAATCTGTAACGATAAGTTCGTTTCTGACTCAGCCGGCTGACATTTCGCCGGCTTTTTTTATTATTGATGCAGAGGATATTGTGTTTATCCTCAGGAGGGAGAACTGATAAAACATGTTTCCTGTCATGAAGCGAACGGAAAAATTGAGATAAAAATTGTTAGCAGCCGCTTCCAGAATTACAATTCACATGTCAATCCGGTACATATCGGCAGACATAGCCATATCTAGCTTTGGTAGCATGACAAGAACATATCGATAGACATCGCATTAAGTTGGAAAGCGATGATTTAGTGAACGTTGTTTTTCCGTGCTTGAAGAAAACAATACAACCAAGTTCGAACCTCAAAAGGGTTTTTTAATCTATAAGTAGCTGATGAAATGATCGGGAGATCAGATACACGGATCGAAATTCCATTTACTGCATTGATGATCTTCATCGCCTCTTCGTCTTTTTCATCATCTCCGATATAAATGTTCATCGATGCCTCTTGTCTATTATCTTTTAATATTTTCGATACTGTTAAAGCCTTATTTGCCTCCAATGGCGCATATTCGATAAAGTTCTGATTTCTGTTAAGTATATAAGCTGGGTCTTTGAACTGTTTGCAGATAATACCAACAATTTTTTGGGTAATGATGCTCGATGTATCTTCAGCAATATCTTTCAAATGAATAGCTATAGCTGCGCCTTTGTTTTCAATGTAGATTTTTTCGCATTCAGGAACTTGTTCTCTTAAGATTCCTTCAAGTTCTAACATTTTTATGTGATTTTTCTGAAAATTACCTTGGCAACTCATTTCCCCATTAGGAAGCAACATTTCAATACCGTAAGTTCCGCAAATATGTAATCCATTAATAGGTAATAAACCTTTGAGATGAGCCAGCTTTCTTCCGCTTAAAATAATTGGATGAATGTTAGAATAGGAATTTATCTCTGATAAGAGGAGAATTAAGTCCGGATCAGGTGTAACCACATCCGGCGTTAGCGCAAAATCAGCAAGGGTACCATCATAATCCAGAAACATTCTTATTGGACTTTCCATATCAAAATCACGAAGAAAAGTGAGGGGATTCGACATCATCAGCCTTGCAGAAGTGGATAAAGCTTATTCCAGAATAGTGCCTGCCAAGTGAAATTTTGACGTGTTCTGACCCGTAGCCGATATTCAGGTTTCCCAGCCAACCAACCAATGATTTCTTCAGCAAGAACTTCTGGCTTCATTTCTAAACTGAACTGATACACATCCTTTGATGCCAACTCTTTCACGGCAGGGATATTGGCAGCCACAATAGGTAATCCAAGTAAGCCAGCTTCAAGAATTGGCATTCCAAAACCTTCACGCCAAGAAGGAAAAAATAAAATATCTGCAATCCGATAAAAATCTGCAACAACAGGAAAATCAAGTATCCTTCCATGTTCTTTACTTCCATTTGTTCGATAAATAAATATTACCTGATCTTGAATCCCTAATGATGTTGATAAATCTAATAAATATTCATAGTATTCCAAATTTTCTTGATCATGAGGATCTGGAGGCCCGGTAATCACAAGTCGAGTTTCTGGGATTTTTTTTATTAAAACTGAAAGTAAGTGGAGCGCGTACTCAATGTTTTTTGCTTTAGTAATACGAACCGGCATCAGAATAATCAATTCCGCACGAAGAAGGTTCAGGCGATCAATTAAAACAGATCCTTCAGCAGAAAGCGCATACAACATTTCAGGATCAACTCCATTACCAATCACTTCAACTTGATTGGCGCGTAAGTTGAATGTGTCCATTATTGCCATCTTCTGTTGATTAGAAATACCTATATATTTAACACCATCAATCGGTGTTTTCAACAAGTCCCAAGGGTAAGATTCAAAGACTTTGTTTTTAGAATTGGGACTACTCCAGCTCAAATCATGACACCAGATGAGAGTGTTTCCTGAAAAATCGTTTTTTATCAACTTGAATAATGCGGCTGTTAGAGGCAGATTGAAATGCTTCGTCATGATATTATGCACAATCAGATTATCAAATTCAGAAATCAAGGGTTTCAAAGTGCTATAAATTCGTTCACGAAGTTCTTCAAATGACTTAGGAATAATCCCTCTATTTAATTCCTGTCTGGAACTGAGAATTTCTGGATGCATACTATCTATTTCAGGAACCCGTATAAAATCAACACCTGAAGGTAGATTAGATTTTTCACCACGACCAGCAAGAAGTGTCACCTGAAAACCGGCTTTCACAAATTGATCGCTTTGTGCTTGAATTACCGCTTCCACACCTCCAATCACAGGTGAAACGGAGTAATGAAGTATTGCTGTTTTCATCTTATATTCTCTTAAATAGTTAAACCAAGATTTTTTATCGCTGTGATCAAATCTGAAAACCATTTATTAATATCATTTGTCTCCACAATCGACCGCAAGTGGATAGCATTCTTTTTTCGTTCTAATGGCGGAATTGTTAGTGCTTGGTGTAACGCCTCAGAGGTCGCATAAATGTCACAGGGAGAAATAACCAAGGATGCAGATTCAAGTTGTTCACGTGCACCAACACGCTCAGAAAGAATCAATGTGCCATCAGACTCATTAACCATGACACCTTCTTTTGCCACCAGATTCATTCCATCGGCAATTGAATTAACTAACAATACATCATATTGTTTTAACGCAGCTATTGCTCGAGGATAATTATCGCCATGCAGAATATAAACAGGATCCCAATCTCTGGTCCCATATTGTGAATTTACCCATCCAGCTGAGGCCATTATTTCATCGCGATAGGAATGATATTCTTCAATCCCCAGTCTTGATGGAACAAGAATCACAAGGAAAATAACATTTTCGATATGCTCGGGATATTTTTCAAGCATATCACCATAAGCTTGAAAACCGCGTACTATATTTTTTATCGGATCAGATCGATCTACTCGTAAAATCAGCTGAGAAGATCCTTTTATCTCTTTAATTTCCTTATCATATTTTTTAGTTTCCTCCGAATTCGCAATTTCCAATAAATGTTTATTATCGATGGAAATTGGGAAGTTTTGGACTTTGGTCTTATGGTAGTTTCTCCAAATATGGTTTAGTCTGCGATTTATTGACGCCTCTGGCAAGAAGGTCTCAACAGACTGATAAAAATTGACTCGATCTGTTTTAGTTTGAAACCCAAGCAGATCAAGAGAGGTCATACTTCGAAGTATCTCATTTCGAATTCTCGGTGGCAAAATACGCATTTCCTCTGCGCCCGGCCAAGGAATATGTATAAAATGAGCCAGTGAAATCCTATTTTTGAGACGTTGTCGTTTTAGTATCTGACGAATCATATAAGGCACTAAATAAAGATGATAATCTTGCAAAATTACAATTGAATTTTCTGAAAAATTTTTGACACTTTCAATAATTGCATCGGCAAACAACTGATTTACCTTGGTATATCCTTCATCACATGCTTCCCAAGTAGCACGTGTAATATTTGGGCTTGAAATGAGATCCCACATAGAATGCTGGAAAAACCACAATAGTTGGTTGGAAATTACACTATAGTATTTTTCATAAGTTTCTTCATCGATAGGAAGCAATTTAAGATCAATTCTTTGATGTTTGGTTTCCAGATCAACCTTGCGCTGTCCCCAGTCTCTTTCAATATCATTAATCGCTGCTGCAATCCAAGTCGCTTCAATATTTTGTGCTAATCCCAACAATGCCGTAACCAATCCTCCCCCACTTCGCTGAATTACGACTTCTCCAGACTTTTTGGTGATGAAATTCACAGGAGCTCGATTTGAAACAATAATTAATGGTCGTTGATCTACATGTGATTTTATACTGTCCTTGTCAATAGTTTGATTTATTTCAAGAAGCTTATTTTTCATATCTTGATTATACACATACAAAACAAGCCCTTAGAAAGTTTGCAGATGTGTCAAAGCAGACAATCCGTTTCAGTCGGTCGCTGATATCCGCCCGTGACAGAGTTCAACCCTGCGTATGCAAAGCCTTCATAATCAGAGTAATAAAAAGCTTGCTAAGTGATTTCAGATAAGTAACAGAGAGTATCAAATTACCCAATTTGCCGGTAGCAACACTTCCTGATCTGCCGCTCCAACACGTGTGTACTTAACACCGTATATCATAATATCGAAGATACGAACAACATTATCGCTACAGTTGATATCAAGATCATACCAGAATTCTGAACCATCGGATTTGAGAACCACAGAGAAGGTTTCATAATTTAACCTGCAGGGAAGGTTCGAAAACAGCCATTATTAAAAAAATTAATGTACGCCCGAAATGATTTGTGGCTTTA
>JAAZKE010000003.1 GCA_012799995.1 Chloroflexota bacterium
ATTCCGGTGTGTTAAGGGTTTCAAAGGCAAATCCAATCCAACAGCTGCCGATTCCCATAGCATGCGCTGCCAGCATAATGTTGGACGCAGCCAGCGTGCAGGATTCACGATAGAATTTGACGCGCGAATGGCCGTAAATCAGCAGTAACGTCTGGGTTTGTTTGAAGAAAAAATTGAAATCGGGGTTTTCCAGCCAGCGGGAATAAATCGAAATCCAGGGTTCCCGCTGCTTCATATTGATCAGATCAGCTCTCACCTGTTCTGACAGGGCGTGAATGGTTTCTTTCCCCTCAATGATCACAAATCCCCACGGTTGCGTGTTGGAGGCTGAAGCGCTGCGACAGCCATAATCGATCAACAAGTCAAGTGTTTCCTGCGGAATTTTTTCATCGGTATAGCGTCGAACGCTACGCCGTGTTTTTATCGCTTCCAGAACGTCCATTTCCCCTCCTTTGGATGCTTGTTTCTGATTGCATTATAAGACGGAATGAAATTCAACATTTGCAGGAAGGGATATCTCATTTTTCAGCGTCACCGACCTATAAGTTCATTTGTGGTCACATCATGACGTTCGCCGACAGTCTTGGCAACATCAGCCTGTGTGAGTGCCTTTTCCTGCTTTTCAGTGGTGGATTGGGTTGATTCCGCAGCTTCCTAATTTTTCTCCATGCTTATTGATTCTTCAAAAATGGTTATTGTTCTTCCGTAAGCCCATTGGCTTTATCACTGGATAGGTAACAAAAAGACGCTCAGAAAATCGCAGATCATTCTGCAACTTTCCAAACGCCTTTCCAGTACCTATCCGGGTCTATTTTTATATCATCGATACTGCATCAGCCATAATATTCTCAATATTCTCGACTTTATTTTTAATATCTAATTCAGATTTTACAACAACAGCGTCATAATCTATATCGAGAATCACACATACATCACGGCCGCGATATTTATAGCACTTTATTCCAGACCCATCTACGTCAATAATCTCTTTCCCACCTTTTAGGCTCAATACTTGCTCTAATGTTGAGCATACTTTTCTGAAAACATTTTTTTCAGCTTTTGGGTGAATTTTATATGTGTTCATTGTTAACTTCCTTCAAACATGCCATCAACTTCTTTATTTGTGGTTGATGCCGTTCTTATTATATCACGTAGAGCGTCTTTATAACTTAACCCTTTATCTTCGGTTTTATGGCGGAGCATCTCCTCGAAAGTTGGATTAGGTCGCATCTTCTCAAGAAGCGCTTTTGTTTCCTGATCGAACATAGCATTTCTGGCAATAGTTCTGTACATGTTTCTTAGCTCAAAAGCCTGGATCGCTTGCTCTCGCAGACTTTTCGTCCTGTCAATAAGGTTCGGGATGTTTTGTATTTTCTCAATGTACATCTGCCGCACGTCTTTATTGCTGAACATAATTCTCCCGGGATTATAGTTTTTTCGACAGCGTCATTGAGAACCAAGAATGGACTTCACATGTCTGAACCAAATTATATTCATGCGATCAGATTTGTAAAGAAATCCGGCTGCGTCCGCTAACTCCTTATACCGCTGCGACAGCTGATTGATCCGCAGGTGCTGGTGATGGGAGCGAAAAACGACCTGATAAAAATCGGAAATCGTGGTTTATACTTACGCACAGCCAACCACTCAGCAGACCGTTGAGAAAAGCTCGCTTTCGATTATTGACGTCGATACCTTGTGTGACCGAATCGGGAATGGCTGGAAAATGAATACGGAGGATCGTCTTGGATAATCAAATTGACAATCAGGAACCTGTTGAAATCTGCCCAAATTGTATGGAACCCAATGCTGTCGGGCAGATAAACTGTGCATATTGCGGAATGTCCATGCATGCCGAAGAAAATACAGAGAGTCCCGCTCAGGAAAAGAGCGCGGATGCGTCTGCAAATGGAACGCCCATCGAAGTTGAAAATACAGCTCCGGCAAAATCCCAACCCAAAAAACAGAACAAGGGCTTTACTTATGCGATGCGTGGGATGGGGCTGTACCTGATTGTGTATGCGATTTCGGAAATTCCGCGCTCATTGAAGCTTGAAAAGCAGCAGGATCGCATGCTTTCGCTCGTGAGCAATGTAATCTATTTGATTGCGGGAGCAATGATTGCCTGGCCAATGCTGAAGGAATATCTTGATAAACGCAAAAAAGCTCAATCCGAAAACCTCGATGGGGACACAGCACCTGTTTCGGATACAAAAGAAGTCATCGAAGGGGAATTTGTGGATGAGAGCAGCGCTGATGAAGCGCTGGGCGAAACCGATATAAATATCCTTAATGAGGATAATGCAGACGAAGACAAAGGTTCACCTGATCCGGATCTTCTGGACGAGGATTCCCCTGCTGACGAAAACAAACCGGAGTGCTGAAAGGGTCATTAAGGATGGCAGTTGATCCGATTCAAAACTCCGAACCAGACCAGAACTTTGTCGAGACAAAACAGGACAGGGAGAATTTTGAGGAATCCAGGCGCGGATTTACCCTGACCGAGTTTTTAGGAATTGGTTTGATCGCCGGTGGTTTGTTTAATGTCCCCAACATTTTGAAAGTACCTGCGACCAATGCTGAGTGGATGATGCTTGTGATCGTGCTGGCTCTGTTTCTTTTAGGAGGGTTGCTGTTGCTTTTGCCAAAGGTGATCCGGCGCTGACTCCCGCTTTAAAAATCGCTTGAATGTAGAGGAAAAATGCTGATCTTAAATCAAAACCAGAGAGAAATCAAAACCGTGATTTTCGATTTTGGTAATGTTCTGGTGGACTATTCACCCTATCGATTCATGCAGGAAATTGGTATTGAAGAGAAATATCATGCGCGGATCGGGGATGCCCTGTTTCAAAATCCAACCATCTGGCAGGAGTTTGACCGGGGTGTGCTGACCAATGAGGCTGCTGCCAGCTTGGCTTCGAAGAAAGAGCCGGAATTAAAGCGCCATTTCCATACGTTCACAGATGCATTTGGCGACCGCTTCAAAGCGATCCCCAATAATGTGGCGTTTCTGAAAAAAGTGAAGCAGGCTGGCTGTAAGGTATATGGCTTGTCCAATTTTTCTAAGCAGGCTTTTGAAGTTGTCAGGAAGAAATATGATTTCTTTGATGAATTTGATGGCATGATCATCTCCGCTCATCATGGCGTAATTAAGCCGGAGCCGGAAATCTTTCAACTACTGTTGGATACCTATCCAATTAATCCGGCAGAGTCCGTTTTTATCGACGATCTCGAAGAAAACCTCCAGGCAGCGGCAGCTTTCGGGCTGCAGACGCTGTTGCTTCCCCCCCGGGCAGATATTGCCCCTTACTTCACTTTTACGGAAGGAAGCGCAGTCAGGTGACGGAGGCCAAATCGATCGTCATTGGGATTGCCGGTGGAACAGGCTCAGGAAAATCTACTTTCTCGCATGAGCTGGTAAGCAGGCTGCCAACCGATCGAATTGCTTACATTTCTCATGATTCATATTATCTGGATCTCGGACACCTGCCTTTTGAGGAACGTGTAAAACTCAATTTTGACCATCCCGACTCGCTTGATAACGGGTTATTTGTCAGTCATCTGAAGAAACTGCGTCACGGCGAGGCGGTCGATATCCCGGTTTATGACTTCAAAACTTTCACGCGCACCGATCAGGTTGAACGGGTGGCACCGCAGCCGGTAATCCTGGTGGAAGGGATTTTGATTTTCGCAATTCAGGAAGTGCGTGACCAGCTCGATTTCAAGATTTTTGTGGACACCGACGCGGATATTCGCTTCATGCGGCGTTTAAAACGCGATCTGGAAGAGCGCGGCAGAACGATGGAATCCGTTTATGAACAATACCTGCGCGAAGTGAAACCGATGCATGACGCCTTTGTGGAGCCATCCAAGCGCTATGCTGATGTGGTGATTCCGCATGGCGGAAAAAATGTAGCCGCCCTTGATATGGTGGCGGCTAAGATTCGCGATCATCTATCTAACTGACAGCCTGTCAATCTGAATACTCGACCGTTGTTCCCTGTGCCGGTTCGCTGGCAAATACGTCCGATTTGATTCCTGTTTTCTCCAGATAAGCAGCGCGGATTTGATTCATAAACGCTTCAGCGGAGCTTTTCTCAACCAAAGCAATGGCGCTTCCACCAAAGCCGCCGCCGGTCATGCGAGCGCCGTAACAGCCTTCAATTTTCCGGCTTTCTTCAACCATAATGTCCAATTCTTCGCAGGAGACCTCGTAGTCATGCTGCAGGCTGTAATGACTTTCGTTCATCAACGAACCCAACGCAGCCGGGTCATTTTGCCGCATTTTTTCCGCTGCTTCCAGCGTGCGTTGATTTTCGGTCAAAACATGACGGGTGCGTCGTCGCAGAATGTCATCCATCTGATCCGATTCAGCCTCGAATTCTTTCAGCGACAGATCGCGTAGCGAGGACAGCCCGAAGAATTTTGCCGCTTCACGGGTCTCATGAAAGCGGGTATTGTAGCCTGAGCTGACCAATGTATGCTTTGCCATGGTGTTCATTACTACCACAATTGTGGATTCGGGCAAGGAATCGTATTCAAGATCTAACGACCTGCAATCGATTAACAGTGCTTTTCCGTGTTCCCCCATGGCCGAAATCAGTTGATCCATAATTCCTGAATTGATACCGACCCACTGATTGTCTGCTTCTTTGGCGAGACTCGCCATCAGCTTGCCATCCCATGGGATATCACTAACCAGCGAGAGCGCTTTGATAGTAACCATGTCAAGCGCGGCGGAAGATGACAACCCCGCGCCAATTGGCAGGTCTCCCAACAGCAACCCATCAAATCCGTTCAGCTGA
>JAAZKE010000042.1 GCA_012799995.1 Chloroflexota bacterium
CTCATGAACGCTGAGCCCATCGTTGACGAGACCGATAGCTTGTTTCTTTTCCTCTATACTGTATTTTGTCATAAAAACTGCACCTCCTCTCTTGAATTTATTGCCCAATTTTTGGGGTGCAGTTCAAACAGCTGGGGATCTTTTTTATTTAACAATAGATTTGAACATCGGAAAAGATCATATATTTCGGTAACTTTTGTTGGGAATAGATACAATTTCACTATGAAAAAGACCCTTTGGCTGCTGATCTTTGCAGCTGTCGTTCTGTGCGCTAGTTGGGTGCAGGCATCCGCCGAAAGGGTGATTGTCATCGAAGAAGCCGGTGAGATCAACTCGCTGACCCAGGCGCTGGCTTCTTTGCCGGACGATGCTGGCGAGGTAACGCTTCAGATCGCCAGCCAACTCATGGCTGAAGAGGATGCGCGCGTGATCGTTCCATCAGACAAGGGAATCACCTCACTGACGATCGAAACCCCACCCGGGGTTGAGGATGTTTCTTTGTTACAAGTGGTCGAACTGTACGCCAACGGAATTCCTCTGACAATTGGGGAAGGAATCGTAATGCCGAACGGCAGCATTTTTGGCGGCGCTTTCGCTGATCTATATTCAAGCGCAACGGTGGAGTCAACCAACCTGAAGATCTTTGGCTTTGCTGCCTACGTCTACGGTGGCGGAAAAGCGTTCGATGGCAGCCGCAGCGTAGTCCGCGGTCTGGCTGAGGTCGAAATCGGGCCAAACAGCCGCATCTACTGGGAAGTTTTTGGCGGCGGGCTGGCAACAGGCAAAGACAGTTTTACATCTGTACAGGCAACTTCGGTTTCAATCCATGGCAAAGCGGATTATGCGCTGGGCGGCGGATCTGCGCAGGATGGCGGGGCAACCAGAGTGGAAACGCAGTCGCAAATCAGGCTCTATCCGGAAGGCTCTGTTTTGATCGCGCTTTTTGGTGGCGGCTGCGCCCAGGGAGCAGGCAGCCTGGTGCAGTCCGCGGGCGCCAAACTGACAGTATCCGGCACAGCCGGGTGGGTTTTTGGCGGAGACTTCGCCTATCAGGCAGGGGAAACCGTTATGAATGGCCTGGCATTTGTCGAGCTGACCAAAGAGGGAACTGCGCGTGAGCTTTACGGCGGCAGCTTCGCCACCGACGAAAACAGTAAAGCGAGTGTAAACGAAACAACTGTACAGGTATTCGGAACCACACAAATCAGTTCTCCGCTTGGAATGGAAGCCAATGGTGGAGAAACAAAAGTGATTTCGCAACCATAAAGTTGAATCGTACGTATAAAAGATGAAAATTATAGAATTGAAAGGTACCTATGGAATACAAAATTGAAGGCACACCATTTCCAGTAGTCCAGTGTACGCTGGCCAACAACGAACGGATGATCTCCGAGAGCGGGGCAATGGCATGGATGACCCCCAACATTCTGATGGAAACCACTTCCCGCGGCGGGCTTGGAAAGATTTTAGGCAGAATGGTCTCCGGTGAGTCTCTTTTCCTCAACACCTATACCTCCAATGGCGTTGGGATGATCGCATTTGCTTCTTCCTTCCCGGGTTCAATCCTGACATTTGATATCTCACCGCAGAACGAGGTCATCGTACAGAAATCCGGCTTTCTGGCTTCCGAAGCCGGCGTCGAACTGTCGATGTTCTTCAACCGTAAATTCAAGACCGGTCTTTTCGGCGGTGAAGGTTTCATCATGCAGCGACTGTCCGGCCATGGGAAAGCGTTTGTCGAAATTGACGGCTACTGCAAAGTCTTTGAACTGCGTCCTGGCGAGAAAATGCTGATTGACTCCGGATACCTCGCTGCGATGGAAACCACCTGTACCATGGACGTCAAAACGGTCACCGGCGGACTCAAATCAATGGTTTTCGGCGGTGAAGGGCTCTTCAACACCGAAGTCACTGGCCCGGGAAAAGTTTATCTGCAGACGCAACCGATTAGCACACTGGCAAAGGCGCTCAGCCCTTTCTTCACTAAGTCTTCAGATTAATCTGAAGACTTGAATAATAAATTTTCTAAATACAGAAAAATGTGACGTTTTTGTCACATTTTTCTATTTTCCTCTCTAACACCATCATTGATTTGGTAAGATTCTTCAATCTTTATAAATTTAACAAGCGTTGAAGGGAACGAGTAAACCGTCACCACCTGTACCAGAGAGAGATGAAAGGTGCGAAATCTCACAGACTACGGTTGAAAATCATCCCAGAGCTTCGGGAACCAACATCACAAGCGATCAGTAATTTCCGACAGCAGCCCACTGTTACCCGGGTATCCCGATTCTTCGGGAGCAGATTGTCCGAATAAATCGGAAATTTAGGTGGTACAGCGGAAAAGTTTTCGCCCTAAACGCGGCGATTTTTTATTTTAAGAAAGGGAATGCTATGAGCCAGGAGAATAAACCAGTAAAGATGACCGGAGCCCAAATCGTCATTGAATGTTTGCTGGAACAAAACGTGGACGTGATTTTCGGTTATCCCGGCGGAACGATTTTGAACATTTATGATGCGCTTTTTGATTACTCAGACAGGATCAGACATATTTTGACCGCGCATGAACAGGGCGCAGCACATGCAGCTGATGGCTATGCCCGGGCAACCGGAAAAACCGGCGTTGCCTTTGCCACTTCCGGTCCGGGAGCAGCAAACCTGATCACTGGAATCGCCACCGCCTATATGGATTCTTCCCCGGTCGTTTTTATTACGGCCAATGTTGCTTATCACCTGTTGGGGAAAGATTCTTTTCAGGAAATGGATATTACCGGCATCACCATGCCGATTACCAAATGTAACTATCAGGTACACGATGTTGAAAAACTGGCAGACATTATGCGGGAAGCATTTGCAGTGGCGGAGAGCGGCAGAAAAGGGCCAGTACTCATTGACATTATGAAGAATGTCACCGCTGAACGAACGTTTTACACACCGCTGGAAAAATCGTTTCATAAGGATTCGGGACATCTAGGATCACTTTACAAACGTAATTGCAGCGTGGTTGTGATGCCAGAGCCTGATCAGGATCACATCGATGAAATGGTCAATATGATTCGTCAGGCTGAAAGGCCGATGATCATCACCGGTGGCGGTGCTATTGCTGCGGGCGCTTCTGAAGAACTGAAAAAACTGGCAGAGAAGCTGGACGCCCCGGTTGCGTCCACCCTGATGGGGCTGGGCGGATTCCCATCTGATCACCCACTCTTCACCGGCTTGCTGGGAATGCATGGCACCCGTTATTCAAACATCACCTGTATCAACTGCGATCTGTTAATCACAGTCGGCACGCGGCTGAACGATCGCGTTGCACTCAATCCGTCAAGATTCATTGACGCGAAGAAGCTGATTCAAATCGACATCGACAACTCTGAATTGAACAAAAACGTGGTCGCTGACCTCACTTTGCTGGGTGATGCGAAGAAAATTCTGAAACAGGTTAATCATCAACTGGAACAGGACCCGCAGCGGGAAAACACCTGGTTCAAGAAGTACGCCCCTGAAATTCCGCTATATGGCGCAAACACCGGAAAAAACTTCACCGCACCGAATGTTTTGAACAGCGTTTCCAAAATCACCGATGGCAACGTTCTGATGGTCACCGACGTCGGGCAACATCAAATGTGGACAGCACAGACCTTCCCCTATAAATTCCCGCGACAGTTAATCACCTCCGGCGGATTCGGCACGATGGGGTTCGGAATGGGTGCAGCGATGGGCGCAAAAATCGGTCGCCCGGACATGACAGTGGTCGAGATCACCGGTGATGGCTGCTTCCGTATGAACAGCAATGAGCTTAGCACCACCCAATATTATGACATTCCCATCATCACCATCATCCTGAACAATGGCACGCTGGGGATGGTGCGCCAATGGCAAACACTGATGTTCAAGAAGCGCTATTCACAGACAACCCTGGACCGCGGCCCGGACTTTGTCAAACTGGCAGAGGCATACGGCATTCGCGGGTATCAGGTGGACAACCTGGAAGATTTTGAAAAAGCTTTCAGCGAAGCATATAAGAGCGGAGAATCGGCTGTAATTGACTGCACCATTGAAATGGATGACAAAGTCACCCCGATGGTGCCAACCGGAAACCACCTCTCTGAATTCCTGATCGATTAAAGGAGCTGCCATGACAGAAAAACACTCAAACGAACAAAAAGACCAGTTCATGGTCGGAATGTTAGTGGAAAACTACCCGGGCGTTTTATCCCAGGTGATCCGCCTGTTTTCTCGCAAGGGATATAATATTCAAAGCGTCGCAGTCGATACAACTGACAATCCGGATATTACCCGCATTACCATCATCACCTATGGTGATGAAATGGCAGCTCAGTTTATTTTGCGACAGCTGCATAAGCAGGTAGCTGTGATCGCGGCAAAACTGCTGGATCGATCCAGTTGTGTTCAACGCGGTCTGGTGATGGTGAAGCTTGCCAGCGATACCAAGGAAAAGCGTGACGAAATCATTCAGGTTGTCAACATCTTCCGCGGTCAGATTGTCGATATCAATCAGGAATGTTTGACGGTCTCAATCACCGGAGATCTGGAAAAAATTGAGGCATTCATCAAGCTGGCAGAACATTTTGGTATTTTGGAAATTGTCCAATCCGGTATCGTTGCACTGGATCGGGGAAAAACAACTATTTTTGATAACAATTAGGAGTTATTATGGCAAAACTGTATTATGCAAAAGATTGTAATTTGAACCTGTTAAAAGATAAGAAACTGGCAATCATCGGTTATGGCAGCCAGGGGCATGCACATGCTTTAAACCTGCGTGACAGCGGTCTGCAGGTGATCATCGGTTTACCCGAATCATCCAAAAGCCGCAAGCGCGCTGAAGCTGCGGGATTTAAAGTGATGACTCCTGCTGAGGCTGCAGAAGCGGCTGAAATCGTCATGATCCTGGTGCCGGATGAAAAACAGGCTGACCTCTATCATAAGGATGTCGAAAAACACATGACCGCCGGAAAAAGCCTGGTGTTCGCGCATGGATTCAACATTCACTACGGTCAGATCGTTCCGCCCGCAGATGTTGACGTCTTCATGATCGCCCCCAAAGGCCCAGGCCACACTGTACGCTCGCAGTATGAAGAAGGCAAAGGCGTACCGAGTTTGATTGCAGTGTACCAGGACGTCAGCGGTCAGGCAACCCAGAAAGCACTCGCCTGGGCAGCAGGAATCGGCGCGGCCCGTGCTGGAATTCTGGAAACCACGTTCAAAGAAGAGACCGAAACCGACCTGTTCGGTGAACAGGCAGTTCTGTGCGGCGGCGTTTGCGCGCTGATGATCGCCGGATTTGAAACCCTCATTGAAGCCGGTTATCAGCCTGAATCTGCTTACTTTGAATGTGTCCACGAGATGAAACTGATCATCGACCTGGTAAACAAAGGTGGAATCGGTATGATGAACTACTCAATTTCAGACACCGCTGAATACGGCGAATACGTTGCCGGTTCCAAAATCATTACAGATGACACGAAAAAAGCCATGAAACAACTGCTGCGCGAAATCCAGGATGGATCGTTCGCAGGCAGATGGATCCTTGAAAACAAAACCGGCCGAACTTTCTTCAATGCCAATCGCCGCATGCTGAAAGAACACAAGATCGAGCAGGTTGGCGCGGAACTGCGCGAAAAGATGCTCTGGACCAAGCAGGAGCTGGAATGATTTCGCATCAGGTGACCAGAGGCGATGATCGGGCGCCGCACCGCAGCCTGTTCAAAGCCATGGGATATACCGATGAGGAATTATCGCGCCCCTTAATTGGCGTATGTAATTCCTTTAACGAGATCATCCCCGGTCATATTCACCTCAATCGCATCGCTGAAGCGGTGAAAGCGGGCATTCGCATGAATGGCGGCACACCGGTTGAATTTGGTGCGATTGGTGTCTGTGATGGCATCGCCATGGGGCATGAAGGCATGCACTATTCGCTGCCTTCACGCGAATTGATCGCAGATTCCTGTGAGACGATGGTTCACGCCCATTCACTGGACGGCATGGTTTACATCCCCAACTGCGACAAGATCGTACCCGGCATGTTAATGGCTGCCTGCCGTACCAATATCCCTTCAATTTTTGTCTCCGGTGGTCCGATGGAATCGCGAACGATCAACGGACAGGCGCTTGACCTCAATTCCGTTTTTGAAGCGGTGGGTGCGCATAAAGCCGGCAAAATCGGTGACGATGAACTGCAATTTGTTGAGGACAATGCCTGCCCGGGTTGTGGATCGTGTTCCGGCATGTTCACTGCCAATTCAATGAACTGCCTCACCGAAGCGCTGGGGTTGGCATTGCCCGGGAATGGGACAATTCTCGCGATGCGCGCGGAGCGCATCCGCCTGGCAAAAATGACCGGCATGCAGGCAGTCGAACTGGTGCGGAAAAACATCAGACCGCTAGACATTGTAACGGAGTCCTCGCTGACCAACGCCTTCACGATGGACATGGCGCTGGGCTGTTCCAGCAACTCAGTTCTGCATCTTACCGCCATCGGCAGTGAATGCGGGCTGAAGCTCCAACTGGAAGGCCTGAATAAAATCTCTGAAAACACGCCAAATCTGTGCCGTCTGGCACCTGCCGGGACGCACCACATTCAGGATTTCGATGATGCCGGTGGAGTGCAGGCGCTGTTGGCTGAACTGCTGGCACATGGCGTCATCAATGGCAACGTGTTGACCTGCACAGGCAAGACCCTACAACAGAATCTGTGCGGCGTAGTGAATCGTCCCAACGATGTGATCCGCCCCTTTGATGACCCCTACTCGCAAACCGGCGGATTGGCGATTCTGTTTGGCAACCTGGCGCCCGATGGAGGTGTGGTTAAACGCTCCGCAGTAGCTGATGAAATGCTGGTGAACGAGGGTTCTGCCAGAGTCTTCGATTCCGAAAGTGCTGCGATTGAAGCTATTTACGCAGGCGAAATCAAACCCGGTGACGTGGTGGTGATCCGCTATGAAGGGCCACGTGGCGGTCCCGGCATGCGCGAAATGCTTTCCCCTACCTCAGCAATTGCCGGCATGGGGTTGGATAAGCAGGTTGCACTCATCACCGACGGGCGCTTCTCAGGTGCCACCCGTGGTGCCTGTATCGGGCATATTTCTCCGGAAGCTGCTGATGGCGGGTTGATTGCGCTGTTGCAGGATGGTGATCGCATCAAAATTGACATCCCCAACTACTCTATATCAGTTGATCTCAGCGATGAAGAGATTGCAAAAAGACGCGCTGAGTGGACCCCGCCGGAACCGAAAATCCTTACTGGATATCTCAGCCGCTATGCCCGCATGGTCACCTCCGCATCGGAAGGCGCTGTGCTGAAATAACCGCTTTCATCCTGAACATTTTGATCTGAAAACAGCCCGATGGTAAGAATCCTCGGGCTGTTTTATTTCACGATGTGTTCATATCTGCAAGCCGAACTTGCGAATCAGCTGTCATTCTCTGTATAATATATATGCTTTCATAAAGCAGAAATAATCAGCAAAACGAAACGAAATCAGAGGTGACATGGTCAATTATTCAGCATTGCAAAATGGCAGCGATGTCCGCGGAATCGCCATGGAGGGAGTCGAAGGGGAACCAGTCAATCTGTCGCCGGAAGCGGTTTCTGACATTGCTTATGCCTTTGTAAAATGGCTGGGAAAACGGTTGGGCAAAAGCCCTTCAACACTGAAAATTGCAGTTGGCAAAGATTCCAGATTATCAGGCCCTTCGTTGACTGAGGCAGCGCTGGCGGGCATCACGGATGGCGGTGCGAGCGCGGAAGATTGTGGGCTGGCATCCACACCGGCTATGTTTATGGCGACGATCTTCCCTGAGGCAGGTTTTGATGGCGCGATTATGATCACCGCCAGTCACCTTCCCTGGAACCGCAATGGCATGAAGTTTTTCGCCAATGGGACAGGGTTGGAAAAATTTGATATCAGCGCGCTGCTGGAAACTGCCATCGAAGAAAAAAGCGTCATGCAGCGCAGCGAGCAAAAACAGTTTGATATTATGACGCCATATGCCGCACATCTGCGGGAAATCATTAAAACAGGAATCAAAGTAAAAAGGGATCGTCCGCTGGAAGGGTTCAAGATCGCAGTTGATGCCGGCAATGGGGCTGGAGGGTTCTTTGCCAGAGATGTGCTGGAAGTGCTGGGTGCGGATATCTCCGCCAGTCGCTATCTTGAACCGGATGGACACTTCCCTAATCATGCGCCCAACCCAGAGAACAGCCAGGTGATGGAAATTGCCCGGCAGATGGTACTGGAGAATGGCTGCGATCTTGGGATCGTCTTTGACACTGATGTGGATCGCTCCGCTGCGGTGGACGAAACCGGTTCAATTTTGAGCCGCAATCGCCTGATTGGGCTGCTGGCAAAGATTGTTTCCGAGTCAAACCCCGGATGCACAATCGTGACAGATTCCGTCACTTCAGACCATCTGACACGCTTTATTGAAGGACTTGGCTGCGTCCATCATCGCTTTAAGCGCGGTTATCGCAATGTAATTAATGAAGCGATTCGGCTGAATAACCAGGGAGTGAATGCGCCGTTGGCAATTGAAACTTCGGGACATTGCGCAATCCGTGACAATTACTTCCTCGATGACGGTGCGTATGTTGCAGCGCTGCTGGTAATTGAAACCGTCAACGCCCGTCATAACGGGCAAACGTTGTCCGCGATGATTAAAGAGCTTAAAGATCCGCTGGAGGCGGTTGAATATCGGTTGAAAATCAACGCTGATGATTACAAACGCTATGCAGATGATGTCCTGCGAGAAGTCAAAGCTTATCTTCCGACTCAGGCCGCCTGGCGCATGGCTCCTGACAATTATGAGGGCGTGCGTGTTACAGTACCAGTACATAAAGGCTGGTTTTTACTGCGGATGTCACTGCACGACCCATTGATGCCACTAAATATCGAAAGCGATTTAGAGAGCGGTGTTGACAGGATTTACACAGAATTGAAATCTTTCCTCAAATCATTTCCCAAGCTTGAGCTGCCAAAATAAATATCCGATCTGAGATTCGAACCCTGATTTAAATATGATAGAGCTGCAGAATTCTGCAGCTCCATTTTCTTTCAGTCCTTATGAGAGTAGTCTAAAATCGATTCGCGCAGTTTACCCCATTCCAGCGCAGTGCGAATCCCGTCATCAATGGTCAGTTCGGTCTGCCATCCCAGCAGTTTCTTCGCCCGGTCCGCATTGGCAAACGCCCCGGCAACATCCCCCGGACGGGGATCAGAAAATCGAACGTTCAACTTTTGACCATAGACCCGTTCAAATGCCGCCACCAGTTCAATCACGGTAACGCCGGTACCGCGGCCAAGGTTGATCACCAGATAGTTCGTATCCGGGTCATCGTTGCGCTCAAAAGCCTCGTCAAATTCAGTCAATGCCTTCACATGCGCCTGTGCCAGATCCCAGACGTGGATGTAATCTCTGACACCCGAGCCATCGCGGGTTGGCCAGTTCGCACCGGTAATCGTAAAAGCTTCCTGTTTCCCCATCGCGGTATCCACCAGTTTTCCAAGCACATGGGAGGGAAACTGAACATGAATTCCCGAGCGCATTTTCGGATCAGCCCCAATTGGGTTGAAATAGCGCAACGCGATCCCTCTCATGCCATAAGCATCACAGGTATCACCCAGCACCATCTCCATAATATATTTGGTGCGCGAATAGGGACTGTTTGGCGCCAGTGGGGACTCTTCAGTCACCATGAAGTTATCGACTTTATCATAAATCGCTGCCGAAGAACTGAACACAATCCGTTTGCAGCCCAATTCGTTCAAATAATGGAAAAGCTCATTCGATTTCGAGACGTTCTCGCGATAGTATTCGTAAGGTTTACTGACTGACTCCGGGACAACAATCAACGCAGCACAGTGGAGGGTAGCATAAATATCAGGATGTTCTTTAAAAATCTGCCTGAGCAGTTGCCTGTCAGCGATATCCCCCTGATAAAAAATCCTCCCTTTGGTGAATTCAGGACGTCCGGTTACCAGTGAATCCAGAATCACGGCTTGATGCCCGGCATCCTGCAAGGCGGAAACCACGGTTGAACCAATGTAGCCTGCACCACCGGTCACTAAAAATTTCATTATATTTCCTCTTCCCCTTCTGTTTCAACTTTCCCTGAACCCAGATATTTCGATTTGATGACAAATACCGGCCGGTTTTTTACTTCCTGGAAAATATAGCCAACATATACACCAATGAAACCCAACAGGATCATCAAGACGCCTGCCACAATCAGCAGCATGAACATCAGGGATGACCAGCCAGGCGCGAGCAGATGGCTCCGTCCGCTCACCCAGAAGGATAAAACATAAATTGCTTCGAATAATGCCAGAAAGAGAAAAACCACGCCAACGCTCATGCCGATGTAGAGCGGTGCCAGTGAAAAGGAAAAAACTGCATCCGAAGCCAGACGGAACATCTTTTTCAGCGAATATTTGGATTCTCCCGCCAGCCGTGGCGCGGTGGTAAAGGGCAAAATCACCGATCGGAATCCCAGCCATGAGATCATCCCCCGCAGAAAACGATGATACTCCGGCATCCCCAGCAGATTCTCCAGCACCTGGCGCGAGATCAGGCGAAAATCCGCCCCACCCGGCAGAGTGTTAGTGTCACTGATCTTGTTCAGCAGACGATAAAACAAGCCGGAAGTGGAACGTTTGAACCAACTCTCTTTGCCGGAATCAACCCGCTGCGTCATCACGATGTCATAGCCACTCTCCGCCAGCGCCAGCATTTCGGTAATCAACGTCGGCGGATGCTGTCCATCACCATCCATGGTGATTACAAAATCCCCGTTGGCATTTTCGAGCCCGGCACACAGAGCCGCCTGATGGCCGAAATTTCGGCTCAATTCAATAATGCCCAAACGCTCATCCTGCCGTGCCAGCGATTCCAGTTTCAATTGAGTACCATCTTTGGAGCCATCATTGACAAAAATGATCTCAAAATCATATCCCAATGGATCGATTGACGCAGTCAATTCCGCGTAAAAACGTTCGACCACAGATTCTTCGTTGTAAAGGGGGATAACCAGGGAGACGGTTTTCATAAACCAGCTGTTTTCTTTTTTCCCGTTTCGTAAGTAAAAATTCTTCACCCATTATACTATGCCAGGGTGGTCAAGACGCTGCGCTCCTGACACACTCAGGATTTTGCCTGCGACTTGCGGATTTTCGAAAGTGAGACAATCAGCCGTTTGGTGGCACCATTTTTAAAGCGCACCTGCACGACTTCCTCGCCATCTTCAATCACGCTTTCCATAACCGTCCCCTCACCCCACATCGGATGTTCCACCACATCCTGCGCTTCAAATTTGCGTTCGACAATCGCTTTGGCAGCGGCAGCCGTAGTCGCTTTATAGGCAGGAAATGCCTGCCGAATGGAATCCGCCCACTGCGGACGGCTCTCCCAACGCGAAGCGGGTATATAAGACATCCGTTCACCCGAAAGTCCGGAAAATGAGGCAGCGGTGGAAATAACAAGCTCATTGGGAAGATAGGAGAGGAATCGAGATGGAATATTGATTTCCGGCGAACCGTAAGTCATCCGTCTGACAGCACGAACCAGCGTCAGGTTATTGCGAGCGCGTGTTATCCCCACGTAAAACAGCCGGCGTTCCTCCGCCATTTCCTCTGGGTCGTCCAGGCTGCGGGCATGCGGTAGAATGCCATCGTCCAGTCCCACGATGAAGATATTGTTAAACTCCAACCCTTTTACGGCATGCAGTGTCATCAGCGTCGGCACATTGGTAGTTTCGGAGATCGTATCCTGGTCAGAAACCAGCGCCAAATTCTGCAGGAACTCCGCCAGCCCGCGTTCCTGATACTCGAACGCCATCCGCTTGAGCTCTTCCACGTTTTCCCATCGGTCAATCTCCGCGTCATCCTCTTCGCGGATGAACGGCTCATAACCGGTATCGCGGATGATCGTATCCATCAGGTCAGTGATCTGATCATCGCGCTCCCATTGTTCGCGCCAGGCGACCACCCGCGCGCCGAAATCTGCCAGGGGCAGCGCTGCCCGCCCCATCTCCGGATAGAAGACAGAATCGGGGCCGTACCTTCCCAAATCCAGCAGCACTTCACCGATCGTTCGGCTACTCTCAAGCGCAGACAGACGAAGGTTTGAAATCGCTTTCTCTCCAATTCCGCGCGTTGGCACGTTGATGATCCGAAGAAGGCTCACTTCATCCAGCGGGTTGTAAACCACCCGTAAGAAGGCGATCATATCCTTCACTTCGCGCCGCCCGTAGAAGCGCTGCGCACCGACCAGTCGATACCCCATCCCGCGATAGAGAAACGCATCTTCGAGCAGGCGGGACTGGGCATTAGTGCGGTAAAGAATCGCGAAATCCTCCCCTTTGGCATTGCCATTAGCGATCAGCTGGGAAATCGTATCCACTACGTAACGCGCTTCCATCCGATCATCTTCCGCTTCATACACGATCACCTTGTTGCCTTTGCCCCGATCAGAAAAAAGCTTTTTCGGCGTACGGTTCTGGTTATGATCGATGACAGCGCGGGCTGCGTCCAGCACGTTTTGTGTGGATCGGTAATTCTGCTCCAACAAAATCTTCTGAAGGTCCGGAAAATCCTTCTCAAACTGCAGTACATTGCGATAATCAGCGCCACGCCAGCGATAAATCGACTGATCTTCGTCGCCAACCGCAAACAGATTGCCATTGACACTGGAAAATTGTTTCAACAGTTCATATTGAACGGTATTGGTATCCTGAAATTCATCCACCAGCACATGGCGGAAGCGGTTGCCATACTTTTGCCGTACGTCTTCATTATCGTGCAGCAGCTTCCAGCAATACAGCAGCATATCATCAAAATCGACCGCATTGCTCTTCTGCAGCAACAGCTGATATTGTTCATAGATGCGGAAGATTGTTTCCTCCCGGTAATTACTGCGCACGAAATCAGCTGGAAATTGCAGGTTATTTTTGGCTTTGGAGATTTCGCCCTGCACGCTGCCGGGGCGGAAGGTTTTATCGTTCAAATTGAGATCACGGATTACACGTTTGATCAACGACTGCTGGTCATCTGAATCCATAATGACGAAGTTATGGTCAAAGGGCAGATATTCAGCTTCACGACGCAGGATTCTGCCGCATATCGCATGGAATGTACCCAGCCACATTGTGCCTTTCAGTTGCAGTTCCAGCAGATCTTCAACGCGATCCTGCATCTCCCGGGCTGCTTTATTGGTAAAGGTAACCGCCATAATTTCATAAGGGCGCACCGACTTTTCACGAATCAGATAGACAATCCGTTGCGTCAGTACGCGCGTTTTGCCGGAGCCAGGCCCCGCCAATACCAGCGTCGCGCCATCGGGAGCAGTCACTGCTTCATATTGCCGTGGATTTAATGTGTCAAGATAGTTCATTTCCACCCTTTTCCATCAATTTCCGGCTGATCTGCCGGTCAATTTTTCCCATCGGGTAATCCATCAATGATGCAATCGGCACCCAGCGCAGCTGTTGCGCTTCTTTTGCCAGCGGTTCATCCAGCGCAGTACACAGGAAGGCATGCAAGGTGACGCGAAAATGGGTATAGGCATGTCTGTAAACACCAAATTCAGCGTTAATCTCAATGCGCGCGCCCAGTTCTTCCATAATCTCGCGCTCCAGGCAGACTTCCAGCGACTCACCCTTTTCCTGCTTGCCTCCCGGAAACTCCCATAAACCTGCCAGTAACCCTTTCGCAGGTCGCTGACAGATCAACACCAGATCGGGATCTCGCAGCATGACAGCAGCGGTGACCACATAGTGCGGGATTGCTTCTTTTTTGAGAATCACCGGACGCGTGTCAACCGTTCCATTCCGGTAAGCCAGACAGTCTCGTTGCAGCGGACAAATGCCGCAGTCAGGTCGTTGGGGAACGCACACCAGCGATCCCAGATCCATCAGCGCTTCATGATAGTCACCCACATTCCCGGATGGCAGATTCTCTTCAGCCAGTTGTTGCAGTGCCTGCTCTGCCTGTTTCGTTCCCAACGGCAGTGCCAGGTCAAACAACCGCGCATAAATCCGACGAATATTGCCATCCAGTGCGGTTGTTCGTTCATTATAGCCAATCGAAGCGATCGCCCCAGCTGTATAGGGCCCTACACCCGGCAGGCACTCAAGCACTCGCGAATCGTGCGGGATGATTCCCTGATATTTTTCCATCACCAGCCTGGCTGCTTTATGGAGGGAACGCGCCCGGCTGTAATAACCCAAACCTTCCCACATCCGCAACACCTCCTGCTCGTCGGCTTCCGCCAGGCTTTTCAAGTCCGGGAAACGCTCCATCCACCGATTGAAATAGGGGATGACGGTGTTTACACGGGTCTGTTGCAGCATAATCTCTGACACCCACACAGAATAGGGTGAGCGTCCTGCCCGCCAGGGAAGGTCACGTTTGTGCTTATAAAACCAATCGAGAAGATGCAGCTGAAATGTCACTGATCAGGTTCGGATTTGACCCGGTACGGGTCGTCAGAACTGAAAACCCTGCCGTGCAACCACCAATTTTGAGCTGAAGTTCAGGATAAAACGTTGCAGCTTTTCCTTCAGCTCCAACCATTCCGGTTTTGACAGGCGGCGTTCAGCCTCTGCCTCGTCCGGTAACAGCGCAGCAATCAAAACCTGAGGCTGCTCTCCGTAAAGGGTTGCCCAGGCATCGCTCAATTCAAACCCCAGCCGATTCATATTCGGGATAAACTCGCGCACCAGAAAGTCAAAATATTCCTGCTCATGGTTCGGCAGAATATCCCAGGTCATGATCAGTTTAAGCGGCACCCGATTCTCCGTTCTCCACCGCTTCTACTTCAGAACCGCTCAAGGGGTGATTCAGGATGACGATTTTTGTTTCTTCCGGCAGTTGATTCAGGTTGGGAATTTTCAAAGTGTCAAGCACGTTTTCGGTCTGAGAAATGCCCATTTCTTTCAGGAATTTGCCAATCGGATCAAGTTCAATTTTGGACAATGGATCAAAATAGTGCATTGGCAACACGATATTCGGCTTCATCTGGCTGATCAGCTCCACCGCTTTGGAGGTGTTGAGCGCTCCGCCCCCGCCAATCGGCACCATCAATACATGTACGGTTCCGAATTCTTCAATTTCCGAGTTGGTAGGAATGCGGTTGATATTCCCCAGATGACCAACGAAGATGCCATTGTATTCAATGACGTAGATCGTATTCTTTTTACCTTCAAAATCACCGCTGCGGATGCCATTGATAAAAATATTGTTGATTTCGTATTCGCCCGGGCCGTCAATCACAAACGGATCGCCCTTGATTGCCGGGAGATAGCTGTGCCCGGGAAGCGTAGAACTGCACGTTACAATATCTGCTTTCAACTTGAGTGGCTCAAACCCTACTACCGAATGATTATATGGGTCGCAGACCACACTTCCCATCCCTCTTTCGCTGATTCTGAAACAGGAATGACCGTACCAGGTTATATCCATCTATCCTCCAAACAATCTATCCTGCTTATTATACCCGTTTCGGCTTGATCGCGTCAGTTTATTGGCACAAATCTGAGAAGCCTATCTGGAAATACCCGGAACCTCTCTTTTTCAGAATATCAAGATTGGTAAAAAAGAAAAGCCCAGCAAAATCGCTGAGCGTGTCAATTGCAATCCGCAAGGCGGTATTATTTCCGCCAGAAACCACCACGATTGACCGGCATAAAATCGTCCGCGGTGATAAAGGCGTTTTCATCGATCTTGCTGACGATGCTTTCGATATCCGATACATGCTTCCGTTTGACATTGACAAAGATCTGCATCACATCGCCATCTTTTCCGCGGGCTGGAGCTGTGGTTACACCATAGCCATACCTGCGGATTTCATTGGTGATTTTTTCGCTGTCTCCTCGGGAGATGATCGCTATGCGCTTGAAGCCAACTGCCAGCTTGTTCTCAATGAACATGCCCAACAAGTTGCCGGTGGCGAAGCCAGATGCGTAACAAAAGATAGTAAAGGGATGATTATCGCCCCTTAGAACATTGCTGACAGCAAGAATAAAGATCGCTGACTGGAAAAATCCCAAAACCCAAACAATCAGTCGTTGCCCTCTTACGACAAATAACACCCGCAGGGTATCCATTGTCATGTCCAATAGCCGGAGGAAAAAGATAAGGATTCCTCCAAGCAAAATTTCTGTAGTCATTGTTTATTCCTTTATTTCATTTCAATTTATTCTGCCACAAGCGGCAGCCCAACAAACACATCCGGCTAAGTCATTTTTAGCCGGTGTGTTTTTCACTCTATATAACGTTCCTCAGGGATGGAAGGTTGCCTACTGCTGACTTTCTTTCATCGCTGGTACGTACATCTCATGTACGTAATCGCTGACCATTCTGCGGGTTGAGAACTGAGGCGCCAACGTTCGAATCGCATCTTTTACCCGCGTCATCCAACCAGTCGGGATTCCGCTGATGGTTCTGCCGGAATAATAGAGCGGCAGAATCTGTTCCTCAAGGATTTCGTATAGGCTCAGAGCATCCATCTCATCCTGTTTTTCATTGGATTCGTACTCTTTACCATCGCCAATCGCCCAACCGTTCTTGCCGTTGTACCCTTCATGCCACCACCCGTCGAGGATGGAGAAGTTCAAGCCACCATTCAGAGCCGCTTTCATACCAGAGGTTCCTGAAGCTTCGTTGGGACGGCGCGGGGTATTCAACCAGACATCAACGCCCTGCACCAGATGACGGGCAATTTCCATGTTGTAGTCCTCAATGAAAACCAGCCGTCCGCCAGAGCGATGATCTTTGATCGCACGGTAGATTTTCTGAATGATCATCTTGCCGGGTTCATCAGCAGGATGAGCTTTTCCGGAGAACAGCACCTGCACCGGTTGATTAACGTTGTTGAGAATGCTCATCAGACGTTCATAGTCGTGGAACAGCAGATATCCTCGTTTATAAGTTGGGAACCTGCGGGCGAAGCCGATCGTCAGCGCATCAGAATCGAGCAGCACGCCGCCCGCCAACACCTGAATCGGATGCACTGTCCCTTCAGACCATTGTTCGCGCGCCTTGTCATTGATGAAGCGCAGCAGCTTGCGCTTTTGATGGCGTTTGACTGCCCAGATTTCTTCATCCGGAATGGCTTTCACCCGTTCCCAAATACCGGGGTCATCCGGATTTTCACGCCATTCCCGTCCCAGATACTGGTCAAAGAGAATCGCCATTCTACGCGAAATCCAACTAAAAGTATGTACGCCATTGGTAATATGCTTGATCGGCACTTCATCGACGTGCTTTTCCGGCCACAGGAACTGCCACATCTTCCGGGACACCATCCCATGCAGCTCCGATACGCCGTTGGAGCGCTCGGACAAGCGTAGCGCCAAAATCGGCATTGTGAACTGATCACCATACGGGCTGGCTTCCTTTGCCAGATCGATGAACTGATCACGCGTAAGCCCAAGCTCCGGCCAAATCTGGCTGAAATACTTTTCAACCAGCCAAACCGGGAATTTGTCATTCCCAGCCGGCACAGGGGTATGGGTGGTGAAGACGTTGCCTTTTTTCACAATCTCAACGGCTTCTTCGAAGGTCTTTCCTTCAACAACCAGTTCGCGACAGCGCTCGATTGCAAGAAATGCTGAATGGCCTTCGTTCATATGCCATACCACCGGGTTGTAGCCCAATCGGCGCATCACGTGAACGCCACCAATCCCCAGCAGGATCTCCTGCGTGATGCGGGTTTTCAAATCGGAGGTATACAACTTGGCAGTCAGCTGCTGATCAAAAGAAGAATTGTCTTCCACGTTGGTATCCAGCAGGTAAAGCGGAATCCGTCCCACCTGGATTTCCCAGACACGCGCGACAATATTTCTGCCCGGCAATGGTACCGAAACGGTGATGTTTTTCCCATTTTCATCGAGC
The DNA here is from genome assembly GCA_012799995.1 of Chloroflexota bacterium. Classification (GTDB taxonomy): domain Bacteria; phylum Chloroflexota; class Anaerolineae; order Anaerolineales; family Anaerolineaceae; genus Flexilinea. The sequence goes on from JAAZKE010000042.1 coordinate 17,913, forward strand.
AGCGGAATCATCGGCAACTTGCTGAAATCGAGGTAGAAGTTCGAAGTCTCTTGCCAGCCGTCCTCGGTAATTTTCTGTACAAAGTAGCCCTGATTATAGATAAAGCCGATTGCCGCCAAAGGCAACCCCATATCGCTGGCTTCTTTCAGGTGATCACCTGCCAGAATTCCCAGCCCACCGGCGTATGCCGGAATGGATTCGTGCAGCCCAAACTCAAACGAAAGGTAGGCAATGGATTTTTTCGGATCCATATCAGGATAATGGGTCTGATACCAGGTCCCTTCACTGAGCATATATTGATCAAAATCTTCAACAACACGGTCGTAGATCGCCAGATACTGTTTGTCATTCGCGACCTGATTTAAGTTCGCCCGTGATACATTCTGCAGAAAAGCAACCGGGTCATGTAACTCCACATTCCATAATACCGGGTCGATTTTGGAAAACAGCGAGACCGCTTCCGGATGCCAGCTCCACCAGATATTGTAGGCAAGGTCGTTTAAACGCTCTATGCGTTTTGGCAACGCAGTTGTCTGCGGGATCAAGCGAATAATTTTTTCTGATGACATAAAATAAATTCCTATAATTTCACTTTATAAATAATTCTTTCCAGTCAGTCAGGCATCTACAGCCGTTAACCTCCCGGTCAGATAAATTCACAGTCAATGATACCCGACTTTATCAAGATTTTAGCTGTTTAATGACATCAACTCCCCTTGTATCACCCTCATTCCGAAGGGTTAAGTGAAAACCAATGCTTCAAAATTAGGCGCTTAAGGAAAAAGCGCCGGCTCTTTTTCAAGGGTACCGACGCTTTTTTCAGCAGTAAAGATTTACTCAATAATGGAGGGAAGCCAGCTCTTCGGAGCCTGATATCCCATTATCTTCAACAGGGTTGGCGCAACATTCGCCAGACCATATTCACCCGGTTTAATTTTGTAGTCAGTATCACGGTCATAGATGATAAACGGGACGGGGTTCAGCGAATGCGCGGTTTTTGGTTGTTTAACACCGGCTTTGGTCACTTCGATCATATTGTCCGAGTTCCCATGATCGGCTGTGACCAGCAACGTGAAATCAAAGGAATCTATCAGTTTCATCAGTCTGGATAACGCCAGATCAACCGTCTCGACTGCGATGATTGTTGGGTCAATCATACCGGTGTGACCAACCATATCACCATTCGGGTAATTGACGCGAATGAAATCATATTGACCTGAGGTGATTGCATCCAACACGTGATCAGTTATCTCCGCAGATTTCATCCACGGGCGCTGGTCAAACGAAACCATATCGGAAGGAATTTCCACAAATGTCTCCAACTCCTCGCTGGTTTTTCCACTGCGGTTCCCGTTCCAGAAATAAGTCACATGCCCATATTTCTGTGTCTCGGAAACAGCATATTGACGTACACCATGCGAGACAAGCACCTCTGACAAGGTATCTTTGATCGCCGGCGGCGAAACCAGGAAATTTTTCGGCAGCTTCAAGTCACCGTCGTATTGGAGCATCCCGGCATAAAAGACATTCGGAACACGCACACGGTCAAATTTATCGAAGTCGGAGTAATCGAATGCCATGCTGATCTCGATGGCGCGATCACCACGGAAATTGAATAGTACCACGCTGTCGTTATCTTGAATTGGCCCAACAGGAATCATTTCGTCTGCGATAACGAACGCAGGCAGGTCCTGATCGATCACTTCATATTCTTTGCGGTAGGTCTCAATCGCTTCTTTGGCGCTGGAGAACTGACGTCCGATACCGAGCACATGCGTTTCCCAACCGAGTTTGACCATATTCCAATCTGCCTGATAGCGATCCATGGTCACTTTCATACGGCCGCCACCCGAGGCGATTCGCGCATCAAAGGTCGAATCGCTGAGAGAATGCAGCGTATTCTCCAGATCTTCAACGTAGGTCAGCGCTGAGGTCGCAGGAACGTCGCGCCCATCCAGCAGAATGTGAACCCGTACCCGCTTAATCCCTTCTACCTTAGCCTGTGCGATCATCGCTTTCAGGTGACTGATATTGGAATGGACGTTACCATCGGAGAGCAGCCCGATAAAATGAAGGGTGGAATTATTGCTGACGTTATTGGCAACAATCTGTTGCCAGCTGTGCGAGCGAAACATTGAACCATCTTCAATGCTGTTGTTCACCAGTTTGGCGCCCTGGGCATAAATCTGTCCACAACCCAATGCGTTATGCCCAACTTCACTGTTGCCCATGTCGTCATCCGTAGGCAGACCCACGGCTGTCCCATGTGCTTTCAGCTGAGTATGCGGACAATTTTCCATCAGCCAGTCTAAAACCGGCGTGTTAGCCCTGAATACGGCATCCCCTTCATCATGTTTGCCGATGCCGATACCATCCATAATAACAAGAACGATTGGTTTCCTCATAAAAGCGCTTCTGCTCCTGTCTGATTTACATTGGATTACTGTTGACCCAGGCGTCGGTGATCGTAACAACCAGATCGACCGGGTTACCTGGTTGATAATTCAAGGTAATCGCGTTCGGAGGAATCGCCATGATGTCCGCCAGAAATTTTGCAGTGAACGGCTTCCCGTTGATGATCTCAAGTGTGTTGGTGTAGGAATTATTTCCCTGCCCAATCGAATCAATGGTGATCCCGTACTGTTGAAGATACTGAACAGTGCGATCCAGAATATCCGGACTGGATGACCCATTCAACAAGGTAATATGCGTCTGTTCCTGCGCAATCAGCTGCGCAGGATCATCACCGATCGTCGCGGGCGATGCTGCGATACTGGTACTGAAAATCACGTCTCGCGCCTCACGGATCTTATCAGGAATGGGTATCAGAATATCCTGCGTCCCGTCTGACGTTTTGCCATATTGCACCTGATAAGGCGGAGCGATCACACTTCTCAGAATCTGATATTCCTCCATATCGACCACTGTCCAGGCAAGCTTCATGACATCTTGGAAAGTAAGGTTGGTTCTCAACGCTTTCTGCATGCTCGCATAGAGCTGATCGGCATTTCCCAACAGCTGCGGCAACTGCCACACCAGCTGTTCATACAATGCCATAATCACATCCTGTTGCCGCTGCGCACGTTCAAAGTCGCCGCCTTCTGAATAGCGGTGTCGCGCATAAGCCAGCGCAGTTGGGCCGTCAAGGTCCTGCACGCCGGGCAATAAGGTGACTGTGTTGTTCGGGCCGATTGGGTCAACCGTGATTTTTTCCTTCACATGGATGGCCAGCTTGTCGATTGAATCGATAAAATCGGAAAATCCTTCGAAAGAAATCACCGCATAGTATTGAATGTCAATTCCGAGCAGCAACTCAACCGTTTCCATCGCCAGTTGCGGGCCGCCGCCGGGCAGATTTTCAGCCTCTCCAAGGAAGTAAGCAGTGTTAATCCTGCCATAGTCATGGTTGGGGATTGCAACCCACAAGTCGCGCGGGATTGAGAGCATCCCGGCACGTTCGGTCACCGGATCATATGTGAGCAACATCATCGAGTCGGTTCGGGCGTATTTCTCGCCGGCTTCCCAGTCACGATAGTCCAACCCCATCGCGAGGCAGGTTACACGCGATTTCCCATCCCAGGGCTCGCCCTTGGGAACGGAAATATCACTCATCACCACATCTTCTTCTTTTTCGGGTTTTTCGGGATCCTCGGTTGAAATCACTTCAACCTTACCGGCGCTGTTGACAATTGGAGCGCCCGGCAGGTCAATGATCGTCATCGCTTTGGTATACCGGTTCACCGCTGAATACACCAGCGTGCCAAGTACCAGCCCGATCACCAGGAAAACTCCCAGGATCACGTAACGTTTATTGTCTTTTTTAGGCTTTGGCGCCTTATTCTTCTGGTTCGGATTCGCCATCATGGCGTGCGGATCCGGATAGCGAGACGGTTGGTTCGCGGGATGCTGAGAAGGCTGCCAACCCTCCGGTCGATTTCCCTGTGGAGGTTGACCTTGGGGTGGTTGATTTTGTGGAGGTTGATTGTAGTTCATAGAGGGGCTCCTGAATCATTCTTTCGGTGGAACTTCAAGCTGCTCAACCGGTGTATTAATCCATTTGGAACCTTCATCGATTAACATAACCGGGATATCGCGTAAAACGGGATATTTCCGTCCGCAGTCTTCGCAAACCAGCCAGCTGTCACGATACACCGAGAGAGTTCCTTTTTTTTCTTTTACACAAACCGGGCAGCGCAAAATATCAAGTAAATCTTGTTTGATCATCACTTCTCCGTAATATTCTTATCCATTTCTGTCGCAAAATTGTACCATATTGGTCGAGGTTCCCCGCCTGCCTGTCGCAGTGTCACCTTTTCTGAATCGTCAGCGTTTTTCCGGCGGCATACCGGAAGTGCCGGGCCCATACTCAAACACCGCCTGCCAGGGCTCGTATTTCGTTACAAAGCGATCCTGCAGGTGCACCTGCCCATTTTCGTAGACCGTTCGGACAACGTCCACATCAGCTCCATCCACCTCCCAGTCAACCTGTTTGACTTCGCCAGTAGCGAGCGCCGGGTTTTCCCGATAGACTGGCGGTTCCGGCTGAACGACATTGGTTAAGCCGCTGGTTTTCGTCTCAACATAACGGTTCACTTTGGTTGAGTAGAACTTCCACTGGATGCTTGAGGCGGACGGGTTGACATAGGTTTCCATCAAGATCCAATAGGGGGTGTCATTCTTGAATTTCATGTCCAGCACCGGGACGTAAACGGACGCATCTAACCCTGCCAGACCTGGGTCAATATTGCCATTGGCGAGCCGTTCATAGTAGAAGACCCGGTAAGCATGTTGATGTCGTTCCACGATCGGCAGCCCATAGTTGTAAGCTGTGCGGAACAGGGTGGTGCTTACCTGGCAGATGCCGCCGCCAACACCTTCGATCGTCTGTCCACCATAAATAACCGGCGCTTCGGCATACCCATTGTCAATATCGATGTTCCCAAGATATTCAGCCATTGAAAAAGTCTGTCCCGGTTCAACCAACAAGCCATGAAAACTGCCGGCGCCGATGGTGATGTTCTGAACGCGCGGCGCAGAGGAGCCATAAAAGTAAGTGTATTGGCTGATTGCCAGTTCCGTGATGCCCAGTTCCTGAGCGGTTGCGTTAGCAAACACTTTTGGTTCGGAAACTGTCATCACCACCTCGGCATCGTGTCGACCCTGCTTTATCGATTCGGCGATATTGACAAGGCTCGCTTCCAGATCGATTTCGCGCCCTACCACGGCTTCTGCCAATGGGTCCAACTGTCTGGTCTGGTCATTAAAAATGAAGCGCGCGTTCTGCGGTTTTTGATATAAATCAACGCCAACCGTAACCAGCCGGTTGTAAAAAGGCTCGCGTTTGGGAAGCATCTCAATCTGCACCTGGCTTCCGTCAATTTGCGGTTGGAAGTTAATCCAGCCTGCCAGCTGATCCGCAGATAACCGATCAACTTCCCGGGCGACATCGTTTTCGCGCACGTAAAGCACAAAATCCTGCCCCAGCAGGGATTCCAGCACCTGTTTCTGTTCTGCCAGATTGGCTGCGGTCGTCTCCAAAACAGTCACGGGCAGCTCGATCTCAGCCGTCCGCAGCTGTTGACCGAGGATATGCAGCTGCGTCATCGTCAGCTCCCGGTCAAGCTCCCGCCCGCTCTTTCCAGGTGAAATTACCACTTCCGAACCCTGCAGCGTGATGACCGGTTGCTCCAGTGGCTGGTCAATGTAGCCTGCCAGACTGGAAATAAAGTTGAACGCCACCCGTTCATCAAAGAGCATCACCGGTTCATAGTGCTTCATAAACAGCAATGCGGAAATGCGTTCATAAAGGTTCTGCAGGAGTGTGCCGGATCTGCCATAGCGCCAGACGTTGTCAACCGTCGCATCCAACTGAATTTGCATGCCTAACTCCTCAGGAATGGCATGCCAGACATCCGCGCCATATTTAAAGGCAAATGCCGATTCAAACGGATAGCGCAGGCCAGTCTGCAGTACGGACCGGGCTTCCTCGCGTGTAAGCCCGCCAATTTGAATGCCGGATACGGTCACGCCGGCATATATTTTCTCTTTATAGCTGTCAGAATAGATGAATCCGGAAACGAGGGTTAAGATGATCCCGATTAATAACCCGCTCACCAGAATAAACAGCAGTTTCGCTCCTGCGTTCCCTTTCCCCTGTTCTGCTCGCTCTGACGTCATGCTTACTCTTTTCCCAATGGTTCAATTTTTTCGGATAAATTGAACCCATAAAAATATACAATGCGATCCTGTAATTCCAACCGATCTTCCGCAGCTCCCAGTTGGCTGACTAACAACGACTCAGTCAACCCATAGGGTTTGTATTTCCCAACAATCAGCGTCTGGGCGCCGAAAGCTGGTTGATACCAGCGCTCATCCGCAGACCAGGCGTAGGAAATGATCCCACCATTCTCAGCTGTAATCGGAGCCGCCTGCACCAGGTCATCGGCGTAATAATTCAACGCGTGGGATTCCCAATAAGTTGCATAAACATGGCTGATTCCACGATCCTTCAGACTGTCCGCCAACTCAACCAAACCCTTGTCAATTACAGGCGATGACCGATAGTGGAAGGAAAAATTCCCGGCTGAAAAGATCAGCAACGGCAGCAGCAACAGCCAGGAAGTCCGACCATGGGGATTCAAAGACATCGAATTGATCCGGATTCCGGTTAGCACCAGCCCGCTATAGAAGGCCGGGCTCAAATATCGATACGCCGGCTCAGCATGGGTCACTTCAGTCAAAACAAAGCTGCCGAAGACAAATATAAACGAAAGCAGCATCGTTTTAATGGTCAAATTTTGTTTAAAAAAGCTCGGCAAAAAGGATAAAACGCACCCCATCACTAAGAAAGAAGCCGGCAGCCCTGCCCAGGCAAAGATTGACTGCGCAAGCCCTTCGCGCAGCAGTGCCAGCTTGAAACCGAACAGCTGCAACCAGGTATCGACCCCATTGATCACGTACTTCCCCACTTCGGCAGGGGAAATAAGCGATGAGCCCGTGGACTGCAGCTGGAGAAATCCTGCCCGCTGCATTTGATTTAGTGCAACCAGGGCAGCTCCGCTGATCATAACCGTCCCGAGTCGCAGGAACATCAGTTTTTGTTTCGGTTCGCTGAAAAAATGCAATCCGCCCGCTATAATGCAGGGAATTGCAAAATAGTACAGCACAAATCCGTCCCCGAAAACACCGGCAAACAGCAAAATTCCATAGCCAGTTGCCCAAAACGAAGCAGAGCAGGATTTGCCTTTGCTTAGTTCATACAGGCTGAGGAACAGCGCCAGAATCACCAGTATGGCAATGTTATGCATTCCGACTGTCAGCATCGGATGTCTCAACGCAACTGGAACAGCAATCATCGCTGCCACAACCAACCCGCCCGGCAGCAACTTCTCCGGCGACAATTGCCGGATCAGATACATGCTGACAATACCGATCAGTACCAGGCTGAGCGGGCCGATGAGATACAGCGTCACTTTGCGGCTGACCACACTCCGGAGGAGTGCTGCCCAAAGGATGTCGGTTGTCAAGCCGGAGAAGAACCCGCCACTCCAGTGCCGCAACAGCAGGTTCCCTTTGAGCACATCCTCTGCCGCCCGCACAAAATACATGTTGTCAGAATTCACCGGGAAAGCAAAGGCGTAAAAATAAATCAGATAGAACAGTCCTCCAACTGCGAGAAGCAGGCTGCCCAGGGCAGCAAACAGACGATTACATTTCATATTGGATCAAGTATAGTATGATCTGCTCTGAATCGCGGTTGCCCTTATTACGATTCAACCGGCCTGAGAAGCGGCAGCAGAAGGGGGCTGTGATAAAATTCTGATCACGGAGAAAGGAAATTCATGGAAAAAGCACTGATTACTGGAATCACCGGGCAGGACGGATCATATCTTGCGGAACTGTTGTTAGAGAAAGGGTATGAAGTGCATGGCATCATTCGTCGCGCCAGCACCTTCAACACCCGGCGGATCGATCACCTCTATAACCTCTCACAGGATCCCGATAATCCGCTGCCGTTATTTCTCCACTACGGCGATATGACCACATCCGAATCGCTGTTGGACATCCTCTACAACGTAGCTCCTGATGAAATCTACAATCTCGCAGCCCAGAGCCAGGTGCGTGTCAGTTTTGATATCCCGGAATACACCGGCGATTCGACCGGGCTGGGGACGATCCGACTGTTGGAAGCGATGCGCAAGACCAACAGCAAAGCACGTTTTTATCAGGCTTCGACCAGTGAATTATTCGGCAGCGCCAAGCCGCCGCAAAATGAAAATACCCCATTTATGCCACAAAGCCCTTACGCAGCGGCAAAACTATACGCATATTGGATCACGCGCAACTATCGTGACGGTTATAAGATGTTTGCCAGCAACGGCATCCTTTTCAATCACGAATCGCCGCGCCGTGGCGAAACCTTCGTCACGCGCAAGATCACGCGTGCCGTTGCCATGATCATCGCCGGGTTGCAGCGCTCACTTTATTTGGGGAATCTGGACGCCAAACGCGATTGGGGCTACGCGCCTGAATTCGTGGAAGCGATGTGGAAGATTCTCCATCATGACAACCCGGATGATTTCGTGCTGGGTACCGGTGAAGCGCATACAGTACGGGAATTCCTCGATGAAGCTTTTGGCTATGTCAATCTGGACTGGCACGATTACGTCCGCATAGATAGCCGCTACTACCGACCCAATGAAGTTGACTTTCTGTTAGCTGACCCCAGCAAAGCGAAGAAAGAGTTGGGTTGGGAACCACAGGTAAAGTTCCACGAGTTGGTTCGCATCATGGTCGATGCTGACCTGGAAGCGCTGGGGTTGGAATGCCCCGGCGAAGGACGCAACATCCTGCGAAAGAGATTCAGCTCCTGGCACCGTTGGGAGGACCAGGTCATCAGCATGGAAAGATAGGAAATCGAACTCATGACGGAACGACTTTTCCTGCTCGATGGCCACGCGCTTGTATATCGCTCGTATTTTGCGCTGACATCCGGCGTCAATGCCGCGCGCTGGCAGACTTCCAAAGGGGAACCGACCGCCGGGCTTTACGGATTTGCATCCATCTTGATCCGCATCCTGAAAAAAGACAAACCCGATCATATCGCGATCGCATTTGATACCGGCCGCACTTTTCGCAACGACCTGTTCGAAGACTACAAAGCCACCCGCGCCAAAATGCCGGATGACCTGCGCCCGCAGGTAGAGCGCATGCGCGAACTGACTGATCGTTTTGGCTTCCCACGACTGGAGATGGAAGGCTATGAAGCGGACGACGTGCTCGGATCGGTTTCAAAGCTTGCCGCTGATCAGGGATATGATGTCACCATCATCACCGGTGACCGGGACCTGTTCCAATTGGTCCAGCCAGGCATCAAAATCAGTTTGTCCGGTGGAAAACTGGCTGATTCCAAACTCTTTGACGTCGCAGCGGTGAAAGAGGCTTTGGGGGTCTTGCCCGACCAGGTGATTGACTATAAAGCGCTCGTCGGCGATCCGTCAGACAACTACGGTGGTGTCGCCGGTGTCGGACCGAAGACTGCTGTCACTTTGCTCGATTCCTATCAGACACTTGATGGCATTTACGATCACCTTGAAGACATCAAAGGCACGTTGCGTGAGAAACTGGAAAAAGACCGCGCCAATGCCTATCTCAGCCGCGATTTGGCAACCATCCGCACTGATTTGCAGCTGCCTGATTTCAACGTAGAAAAGTGCGCCACCAACAAGATCAACTTTGCAGAAGTTGAAGCATTTTTCAACGAAATGGAGTTCAAGAGTCTGATTCCTGAAATCCGTCAGCTTCGGGCAGTTATTTCCCCGCAGTCAACCGGTCAGATTTCGCTCTTTCAAACAGAAACAACGGATGATCCTGCCAACATGGATGGCGAATCAGCACCGACCGAAACGATCATCATCGACAATGAAGATGCGCTAAACAGGATGCTCGCCAGCCTTTCCTCGGCGGAGATGCTTGCACTTGACACCGAAACGACCAGCACCGACCCAATGAACTGTCATCTGGTAGGAGTGTCTCTTTCCAGTGATACCGGCAAAGGCTATTATCTGCCGGTTGGCCATCTGACCGGAGAGAAGCAACTGCCATTGGAAACAGTCCAAAAAGCGTTGAAACCGCTGTTTGCCAACACGAAAAGCGTTAAGGCCGGGCATAACATCAAATACGATATGATCGTGCTCGCCAATAATGGGATGCCGGTAACCGGCAAACTGTATGACACCATGATCGCAGCCTGGGTAGCTGACCCTGCCTCTACCCGACTTGGTTTGAAAGCGATGGCCAATGACCGTCTCGGGGTCAGCATGCAGACGATTGACACGCTAATCGGCAAAGGGAAGAACCAGCTGACGATGGCACAGGTGACTGTGAAAGACGCTGCCCCGTATGCCGCTGCTGATGCTGATATGACTCTGCGCCTGGTTCCGGTCACCCAACAGGTGCTCCAAAACGAAGGCACCACCAAAATACTGGATGAGCTGGAGTTGCCGTTGATCCCGATTCTGGCGGAAATGGAAATGAACGGCATCCGTGTTGATCGTGATTTTCTGGCGGAGATGTCCAAAACGTTGCAAGAACGGCTCAGCGAGACTGAAAATGCTGTATACGAGCATATTGGATATACCTTTAATTTGAACTCGCCCCAACAGCTTTCGAAAGCACTTTTCGAGGATTTGGGGCTGGATGTTCCCGGTGTGAAACGCAAGACCGCGTCTGGTCATTATTCCACCGCAGCCGATGTGCTGGAAGAAATGCAGGACGCTCACCCGGTGATCGACCTGGTTCTGGAATACCGCGAACTCTCGAAACTGAAGAGTACCTATGTGGATGCGTTGCCTCTGTCAATCAACCCCAAAACCGGCAAAGTTCATACTTCGTTCAATCAAACCGGTGCCGTGACAGGTCGGTTGGCTTCGAACAACCCGAACTTACAGAATATCCCGATTCGTACCGAGCTGGGACAGAAAGTGCGCAACGCCTTTGTTGCTGATCCCGACAATGTGCTGCTTTCGGTGGATTACAGTCAGATTGAGTTGCGCATCGTTGCTGATATGGCACAGGACGAAGGGATGCTCAAAGCGTTCCGCGCCGGACAGGACATTCACAGCGCTACTGCTGCTGCAATTTACGGTATCCCGATCGAAAACGTAACCAAAGAGATGCGTCGACATGCCAAAGCGATCAATTTTGGCCTGATTTATGGCATGAGTCCGTTTGGTCTCAGCCGTTCTGCCAATCTCTCGCGGAAGGATGCTGAAGCGTTTGTCGCTGCCTACTTCAGGCAATTCCCCGGCATCAAGAAATTCCTCGATGGCATTAAACTTCAGGCTGCGGAACAGGGGTACGTTTCCACCATGATGGGGCGCAAACGCTACTTCCCAACCCTCGGCAGCCAACGGAATTACAACCTGCGTGCCCGCGAAGAACGCGAAGCGATCAATGCCCCTGTACAGGGGACTGCTGCCGACATCATGAAGAAAGCCATGATTGACGTGTATGCGATGCTGAAGAAAACCATGCCAGAAGTGAAGATGTTATTGCAGGTACACGATGAGCTCCTGCTTGAATGTCCGTTGGAGCAGCTGGAAAAGGCACGCGTATCGGTTCAAAAAGTGATGGAAAACGCCGTCAAACTTTCAATTCCATTGTTAACAGAAGCCAAATCGGGCGAAAACTGGGGCGAGATGACCCCATTCGCCTGAACGACAATACCAAATCTGCTGAAAGCAAACCGCCATGGTAATTGAAGAAGCCAAACTGATAGAAAGGGCGATTAAAGGAAATCTGGATGCTTTTAACCGGCTGGTATTGATGTACCAATCGATCGTTTTCAATACCGCACTCAGGATTCTGTATGACGTGGATCTGGCGGATGATCTGACGCAAACCGCCTTTATCTCCGCCTGGCAGCATATTGGCTCGTTCAAAGGAGACTCATTCAAGCCCTGGATCGTCCGTATTACGATTAACGCCTGCTATGATGAGCTGCGCCGCCAGCGCCGCCATCCCAATGTGCCGCTTGAACCCGTTTCAATTGAAAAAGACGAGGAATATGAGGACGCTCCGTGGATGATAGACCAGTCCCCGCAGCCGTCTGAGGTATATCAGGCCGGGGAACGCATCGCTCAACTGGAAGCCTGTCTGAAAAAGCTGCCCGAGGATTACCGCTCGGTATTGGTGATGATTGACGTACAGGAAATGAACTATCAGGAAGTTTCGGATGTGCTGGATAAACCGCTCGGCACGATCAAAAGCCGACTGTTTCGCGCCCGGATAAAACTGCGCGATTGTCTGCGGAATCACAGCGAACTTTTTGGGTTTGGCAATCGTTATAATGACAGGGGACCCGTGCAGGACGACGAAGAAGATGAATAAGAAAGACCTTTCCTATATAAATGGCTATCTGGATAACGCGCTGACTGAGAAGGAGATGCTGGAATTTGCCGATAGAATGGCAGCTGATCCCGAAATTCGGGCTGAATTATCTGATATCGCGCTTGTCAAACGTGTAATTAAGGAACTACCGGTTCAAAAGCCACCGCGAAATTACATCCTCACCCGGGCTATGGCAGCGGAGAGCCGCAAACCGGGGATTCTGGAGCGCTTCTTCCCCATGTTCAGAACCGCCGGCGTTATGGCAAGCCTGGCATTGATCTTTACATTCATATTCCCATTCTTCGCAGCAACCAGTCAGATTTCACCGCGGAGTGCTGCTCCGGTCGCCGTTCAAAAATCGATAACTGAGAGCGATCTGGAAGATGCCGCGCCAATGGCTGCAGCAGACCTGAAGCCTGAAACGTCCCCTTCTCTGAATGAAATTGGTTTGGGCGGCGACACTGATTCGCTCACCAAAGCTTCCAAAGGCTTCCGTGGTGGCAGCCCGAAAATGGAATATCTGGTCACTGCTGAACGCATGATCCCTGATGATCCGTATGAAATGGCGCCTGACTATCAGCTGGATTCAGCGACGACAGATGAAATGCTTCCCGGCAGCAACGCAGAACTGGAAGTTCAGCAGCTGATCCGGGCAGATCAGCCTTCCCGCGCCGGTCTTTCCGGTCTTGAGATAACAAGAATTATCGCATTAGCCGTAGTAGCAATTTGTATTCTCTGGATTTTGCTCACGTTCGTCCAACGAAAATGGGCGCTCTGATACCCCAGGGGTTCTGACGATTTATATAAAAAAACTGCCAGTCATGCGACTGGCAGTTTTTTGTTCAAAGAATCACTTCCATTCCGTCCAGTCCCATAACCATGCTTGGACAGATCTCTCTGCCGGTTGCAACTGCTGTGCTGCGGCGATGGATCGTCGAATAAGCGTTGCCGCCAAAATGGATCAGCAATGTCTGTTTAGCGCCGGCTTCTTTTGCCAACGTCGCCGCCTGTACCGGGTTCATGTGTCCAAATAACTTGCCGGTCTTTTCCGGCAGGAAACCGGATTCAGTGATCAATAAATCCGCCCCACGTGCTAGTTTGACCGCATTCTCACAATAGCTGGTATCGAGCACAAAAGCGATCACCTTTTCATCAATCGTCAGGCGATATCCCGTATCCGGCACGACATGCTCAAGGGGTAAGGCTTCTACTTCAAAGGGGAACTGATGCTGTGCCAGGTCTTCTGCTGATATGATCTCTACCTCGTAAGGATGTGCGGTGTAGTCGGTAGTATACGGTGGCTTGAGCAGGGCTTTCAGGGCTTCTGTGCTTTCCAGCGGTGCGATAATGCGCAGCGGTTGTTTGAATTCAAAATAATCCAGCACATGCAGCCCAATGACATGATCCAAATGCAGGTGGGTGATGAACAGATAAACCGGTTTATCAAAGTCGACGATCTCTTTGATTTTATAAATACCATATCCGCTGTCCAGAATGACAACGAAATTATCGGTTTGAACCAGCGTGCAAGTGGTGCTGCCGATTGGGGTATCGAACCAGCCATTTGTTCCGAGCAGTGTAACTTTGATCATAAGTTTTCTCCGTTTTCAGAGTAAAAATGCATCATTCAGCGCAATTCTTGAACAGAGAGCACTGAACGAATGTGCATCAGTTACTACGGATTATAATGAGAAAGGCAACGAAAGGACGAATAATGGAAGAATTTCCCGAAATAAAAAAAGTGCGCTTGATCGCAGAGCAGGCAGGGCTGATCCTGCTTTCAACACTCAACCAGGCCCACGAAGTTCGAACCAAGGGATTTCAGGACGTAGTTACTGAAGCGGATCATCGCTCAGAAGCTTTCATCCTTTCACAGTTACAATCGTACTATCCAACCCACGCAATCCTGACTGAGGAGAGCGGTTTTCATCATCACAGCGACCCCGAGGCTACCATCCAGAACAGCCTTGGCTCCGAAGATATCTGGTTTATCGACCCGCTGGATGGGACAATGAATTTCGCCCATAACGTGCCCTTTTTCTGCACTTCGATCGGCTATGCGCATAAAGGAGAACTGGTTTTGGGGGTTATCCATGACCCGGTTCGCCGGGAAACTTTCTACGCAGTCAAAGGGAAAGGGGCTTTTTGCAACGACACTCCTATCCAGGTCAGCTCACCCGTTGATATCCGTGAAGCGCTGTTGGCAACCGGATTTAACCCCAGAATTCTTGAGCATGGACGTGACAACATCCCGGTCTTCGCCAAATTCATGGAACTGACCGCCGGTGTGCGCCGCATGGGTTCGGCAGCGCTTGAAATGGCATACGTTGCCAGCGGCAGACTGGACGGGATGTGGGAGCTGGCGCTCCATGCCTGGGATGTAGCCGCCGGCATTGTGATTGCCCGTGAAGCGGGTGCACTGGTCACTGACTTGAAAGGGAATGAAGCTTGTTTTAAGCCACCGTTTGAGTTCTTGATGGCTGTTCCGGAAATGCATGCGAAATTCCTGGAGATTTATCAATCCGTGCCGCAACCCTGGGATATGCACGATGAAAATTGATAAAGTTTTCCTGCGCACTCTGATTCTGTATGGCATCATCGGCGGCATCAGCGCCGGGTTGGACGCGCTCAGTTTCCTGGTGCTCTACAAAAGCTTGGGCATCAATGAATTCGTCAGTAATATCATCAGCGTACATCTGGGAATTTTTCTCAGTTTCTTTCTCAACAGTCGATATAACTTCCGTAAAACTGACCAGATCAAACGGCGTTTTCTGTCTTTCTACATTACCGGCCTGTTCGGCCTTGGACTTTCCTCCTTTTTGCTTTATATCGGTAACCTGTTGGGAATGGATGTGATGCTCACCAAAATTATTTCCATCGTCATCGTCGCACTCGTCCAGTTTCTCATCAACCGGGTTTTCGCCTTCGGCGACCGCTGATCCTTTTATCCTCTCATGTATCGTCTCGTTATTTTCGCTGGGATATTAACGGGATTGTTGCTTTCAGACCGTCTCGGCTTGACGCTCTTAACATGGCTTGCGCTGAGCGTGTTTTTTGCCCTTGGCGCTGTAGTTCATTCCCTTGACATCAAGAAAACGGAAACTGTTCCCGGTTTTTCGCTCAATCAGGCACTGCTTTTGTTCCTGGCATTTTTCTGCATGGCGGGAGTGCGCATCGCTTTTGGCGAGCTGCCAACGCCCAAAAATCACCTGAACTCCTGGCAGGAGAAGTCAGTCAGTTTCAATGCGGTGATCGACCGTCCGCCAGTGATTGGCTCAGAACGTACACAACTATCGCTAACGCTTAAAGGTGGGAACCAAAAGGAAACCCAACCGGATCGTGGAAGAACGTTGATCGTTTTCACCGACCGGGTAGAAGGCTATCGCTATGGAGATTTGCTCAGCGTCAGCGGGAATCTCACGCGATTATCAGCTGAAAATCCCAATTCTTATGGTGCTTACCTCGACCGCAGCGGATATGATGCGCTGATTTATAACCCGACGGTGGCTGTTTTGGCGACCGATCAGGGCAATCCGCTGCTGTCAGCTGTCTACAGGATTCGAGGACAGCTGCTCAAAAAAGTGTATCAAATTTATCCGGCTCCGGAAAATTCTTTGATGGCAGGCATCCTCCTGGGGGATGAAAGCCAGATTCCCAAACAGATGGAAGAGGATTTCCGCCGAACCGGAACCGCCCATATCATCGCCATCAGCGGCATGAACTTTTCACTGCTGCTGTGGATGTTGGCTGCATTGTTGAATTTCTTCCCCAACCGCTGGTGGCGGCCATTAACATTGATCCCGTTCATTGTGATTTACACCTTGATGACCGGTGCCCGGCCAGCGATCATGCGTGCGGCTGTCATGGCAGGGATGGCGTTGTTTGCCCGCAGCATTGGGCGCAGACAGGCAGGTGTCGATGGATTGATTCTGACCGTAATCGTGATGGGATTCTTCAACCCAAAACTGTTCTTTGACGTCGGCTTTCAGCTCTCTGTTTTCGCCACGCTTGGGATTTTGCTCTTCAACGAGCCGATTTCCGCTTTCTTTGATCAGCAGCTTAAGCGGGTTTTGAGTGAATCCCGCGCTGAAACGCTACTTAAGGTGTTGCGTGAAATTTTGATCACCTCGTTATCTGCTCAACTGCTCACCACCTGGATCATCGCAGCCGCCTTCAATCAGTTTTCACCGCTCTCCCTGATCGTAAACATGGCAGTAGCCCCCTTCCAGACGCTGTTGATGGCTGGCGGGATCATTTCGCTTTTGGGTGCGGTCATCTTCCCACCATTAGGGCAGCTGCTGGGAATGCTCACGAATATCTTCCCGGCGCTGACGATTCGTATTATCGCATTGTTCGCTTGCATTCCATGGGCATCGATACGCGTAGTTCTCCCGTGGGGCAGCGCGTGGATTCTGATCAGCATCATTCTGGGAGCCTGGTGGATGCGAGCCTCTCTCAAGAAACCAAAACGCAGCTTTTTGTTGAATTTTGGGTTAATCGTACTCACCTTGGTGACCGTGATGGTCTGGAAAATTGCGCTTGAATCTCGTGACACTTCTCTTACTATTAAAATTTCTGCGTCCAAAGACAGCAGCACTATTGAAATCCGCACACCGACTTTGAAACGTATCGTTCTGGCGCAGGGGATCAATGGTCACACTGCGCAGCAGCTGCTGCGAGATACATGGGGTGATCCGGAAAAGACTGTTCTGGCGGTACTGGAGCTGGATAATGGCTGGATGGCAGACAGTCTTAAATCCGCTTCATATGATGACAACCTAGTACTTTTTTGCAACGATCAACAGCTGTCCCCATCAACAGCTGAATTTTCACTGGATGGACTACAGGCGCAGTTAGAAGGTTTCCACCTCAGCCTCGCCGCCAGTCACCTGCGCCGAAACGCCTGGCTGATTGAGTATGACGCTTTGAGCGTGCTGATCCCGAACGGAATTCAACCCTCAAGATTTGAATCACCGTTGAATCTAAAAGCAGTTGATTTTCTGCTGCTCACCGAAACAGAATCCAAAGAGAACTGGCTGAGCTATCTGTCAGCTCAGAAAACATCTGGGAACCCAATCGAAATACTCACCATTTCATCTGCTTCAACCCTCACAATGCAATCAGATGGCAGCCAGGTTTATTTTTTTCGAGATTAGTTCAATATCATTCTGAAAAATTCCCGTAAAATAGTTGGAAGTATTTTCATTCTTTGATAGAATACAGGTTAATTTATCAATCCCTTTTTATAGATAGGAACAGGAGGTGTAGTATATGTCACCAATTGATAATCTTTTAGCCGTAATTCTTGGTGGTGGCCGTGGTACCAGGCTGTTTCCTCTTACCCAAATGCGCTCCAAACCAGCCGTTCCGATCGCGGGACAATATCGGCTGATTGATATCCCGATCAGCAATTGTATTAATTCCGGAATTTTCAAAATTTCCGTCCTTACCCAGTTTAATTCGGTATCGCTGCATCGACATATTTCCGATACCTACCATTTTGATTCATTCCATACGGGTTGGGTTCAAATCTGGGCTGCTGAGCAGCGCGCCGACGTCAATGACTGGTATCAGGGTACGGCAGACGCCGTTCGTAAACAGCTGAGTGAAATCATCACCGCCCGCACAGATTATGTGCTGATCCTCTCCGGCGACCATCTCTATCGCTGCAACTATGCTGAGATGCTCGATTTTCACATCAAGAACAAAGCCGACGTAACGATCGCAACACAACCGGTGCTGAAAGATGAAGCGGGACGCTTTGGTATTTTGAAGCGCGATGAAAATTGCAAGATCACCAGTTTCAGCGAAAAACCGAAGGATCCGGAAATTTTGAAAAACCTCGTCAGCCTGGATGACGAAGAACGACCGTACCTTGGCTCGATGGGGATTTACCTGTTCAACCGTGACCTGCTGGTCGGGCTCTTGAACACGCTCGATTATTCTGACTTTGGCAAACATATCATCCCCTATGCGATCGACAAATATGACGTTTATGGCTGGGTTTTTGACGATTACTGGGAAGATATCGGGACAATTCGATCGTTTTATGAGACCAACCTGATGCTCACGGACGAAAACCCAAAATTCGATTTCTATGATCCGCTTAACCCGATCTACACTGTGAACCGCACCATGCCGACAACCAAAATAGTGGATACCCGAATCTCGCACTCATTAATCGGCAAAGGGTGTTTCCTCAAGGGAGATTCCATTGAGCGCTCAATCATCGGGTTGCGCAGTTATATCGACACTGGAACCACCATAAAAAATACGATTATGATGGGCGTTGACGATGATGTCTTTGAAAAAATGATACAGGATGAAAAATATTTTGATATTCCACTGGGAATTGGAAAGAACTGTGACATCGATACAGCGATCATCGACAAGAATGCGCGCATCGGCGAGAACGTGGTGATTAAACCCTTCCCGCCGCATTTTGAAATGGACGATCCCGATCCGATCAAGAAGTACTACGTTCGCGATGGCATTGTGATCATTCCAAAAAATACAACCATCAAGTCAAATACTGTCATTCAACCTTAAACAGAGGTATTATGGAAGAGGAAACGGTATGGATCAGAATCCATACCGTTTTTATTTAATCACCAGAAGAAACTATCTAATCAAACAAACGCAATTCACGCGCAACCGGTCGGAACGTCTTGCGGTGCAGGCTACAGCAGCCATAATTCTCCAGAGCCTCTGCATGAATCCGGGTGCCATATCCTTTATGACGCGAAAATCCATACTGCGGAAAGAGCACTTCCGCCTGTTCGCACATCCAGCGATCCCGGGTAACTTTTGCCAATATGGATGCGGCAGCGATACTCAGCGACAGGTTGTCGCCATGCGATGGGCATTGTTGCGGCAGGGAAACCTCTTTCAATCGCACAAAATCAACCAGCAACGATTGCGGTGCAGGAGTGAGCTGCTCAAGCGCGCGCATCATCGCGGTTTGTGTCGCCTTCAAAATGCCCATCTGGTCGATTTCCTGGTTGGATGCTTCCTCCACTGCCCAGCAGATTGACTGTTCCTGAATCACGACAGCCATCCGCTCCCGTTCGCGAGCAGTCATCTGTTTGCTGTCACGGACACCTGCAAGTCGGTCTGCGATTTCAGGATCATTCGGCAAAATCACCGCTCCCGCCATAACCGGGCCAGCCCAGGCGCCGCGGCCGGCTTCATCCACCCCGGCAACCAAAAGCAAGCCCTGTTTCCAGAAGGCCTGCTCCAAAATTAAACCTGGAGTTTGTTTCATTGGGGAATTTTGTATAAACCGGCGCGACCGTTCCTGCGAATTTGCAACAGCTCTTTGAACATACGGAACGAGTCTTTTAAAACGTTCACTTTGCTTTGTCCATCATAATACCAGTGGACCGGGACTTCCTGAATATCAAAGCCGTTTTTGCGGGCGATATACAACAGCTCTACATCAAACGCCCAGCCATTTAAGCGCTGCAGCGGGAATATCTTTTCAGCAGCATCGGCGCTGAAACACTTAAACCCGCACTGTGTATCCATGATTCCGGGTACCGCCAGAATCTGAACAATATTATTAAAAATGCGACCTGTGAAATGGCGGTAAGAGGGCTCGTTATACCGTACTGCCCCTTTGACTTCGCGCGATCCAATCGCGATCGAATAATTCGCTCGCTGCGGAGGAATGAAGTGCAGAATTTCTTCCACCGGCATCGAAAAGTCCACATCTGCGAAAAAGCGGTACTGCCCACGCGCTGCCAACATGCCGGTCTTGACTGCCAACCCCTTACCAACCCCTTCAGTTTGCAGCAATTTCAACCAGGGGTATTTCTTTTGATATTCCTCAACGATTTCAACGGTTCGGTCACTGCTGCCATTTTCCACAACAATTACCTCAACTGTAAAATCATGATTGCTGAGAAAGGCGTTGACTTTTTCCAGGCAATCTGAAATGCGCTCCTGTTCGTTATGGGCTGGCAGGATTATAGATAAAAGAATGTCATTTTCTGGGTCAATCATCTTTTTCCGGTCTCTCTATTGAATCTTATCATAGAAGTCGGTTGGGAAATTTCGTTTAAACAAAGTCGGGGTGCGCGGACTCGAACCGCGGACCCCCGCGTCCCAAACGCGGTGCGCTACCAACTGCGCTACACCCCGAAAACATATAGAGTATACCCGCGGCACGAAAAATTCGCAAGCATTGTAATTCCATCATTTGTCTTGAATTCTCCAACGCATCGACAATTGTCAGTATAATTTAAAGATAGCATTAAGAAACTAAAAAATCACATCCAGGAGAAGCTATGAAACAATCAATTCAAGTCGTCATTCCAATGGCAGGTTTTGGATCACGGCTGCGGCCACTTACCTGGAGCAAACCCAAGCCGTTGATCCATCTTGCTGGACGAACCTCTCTGGATTTCCTTCTGGATGAGTTCAAGAGTCTGGAAAAAGACTTCACCATTGAGTACATCTTCATCATTTCACCAAACGGCTGGCAGATCAAAGACCACATGGAGGCCAATTATCCGGATGTATTGTGCCGATATGTAGTGCAGGAAAAGATGAAAGGACAATCGCACGCAATTCTGTTGGCGAAACACCTGATCTCCGGGCCAATGATCATGACTTTTTCAGACACCTTGATGGCGGGCGATTTGAGTTTCCTGAAAGATGCCACACAGGATGGCATCGCCTGGGTACAATGGAATCCTGAACCACAGCGTTTTGGCGTGGCGATTGAGGATGAAAACAAAAGAATCGTCCAGTTGATCGAAAAACCGGCAACCGACGAGCATAAACAGGTCATCATTGGTTTTTACTATTTCAAAGAAGGAAAAGCGTTAATCTCTGCCATTGAAGAGCAGATCCGCGAGAATGTGTCCCTCAAAGGGGAATTCTATATCGCAGATGCGATCAACATCATGCTGAAATACGGCGCCCACTTCACCACCCATGAAACCGATTTGTGGCTGGACAGTGGCGTGCCCGGGACGGTTTTATCATCCAATCAGTACTATCTTGATCATGGCTTTGACAATACCGCAGAGGCGAAAAAACGCCAGAATGTCACGATTGTCGGCAATGTATTTATCGCAGCGGATGCTGAGGTTGAAAATGCGGTTATCGGTCCATCGGTTTCAATTGCATCCGGTTGTATCATTCGAAACAGTGTAATTTCCAATGCTGTTATTGGGAAAAACACGTCGATTCACAATAAAATCATCAAAGATTCATTAATCGGAGACAACGTCAAATTGGAATCAGTCGCAGAAAAACTTTTTATCGGTGACAATTCGACTTCATTTTCCGCATAATTTGCATCGCAATTCAAGAGGTTCACCATGTTTGAAAAACTTTCTACTCGTTCTAAAAATCTAAAGCCATCCGCAATCCGAAGGTTCTTCGCAGTGCCGGATGACGTGGTCTCTCTGGGGATTGGCGAGCCGGATTTCGATTCACCCCCGTCAGTTATCAAAGCCAGTCATGCAGCACTGGATGCTGGTAAAACCCACTACACAGCCAATTCCGGTACAGCAGAATTGCGCCAGTTGGTGAGCGAAGATCTGGAGAAGCGCTATGGTGTGCGCTATAACCCGGATGCTGAGATCATTATTACCGTGGGCGGGTCGGAAGCGTTATACCTTGCCATGGCTTCAATCGTTGATCCGGGCGATGAAGTGATCATTCTGACGCCCTGTTTCGTCTCTTACCAGGCGATGGTAGAACTATCCGGCGGAATTTGTGTTGAGGTACCCTGCAAATTTGAAAATAACTTTGACCTTGATATTGATGCGGTAAAAGCCGCAATCACCCCAAAAACAAAAGCGATTTTATTTGGATTCCCCTGTAACCCAACCGGTGCTGTGGCATCGCGTGAACAGCTGCAAGAACTAGCTAACCTGGCTGTGCAGCAGGACATCGCGCTGGTCAGCGATGAGCTGTATGACCAACTGATTTATGGCGTCGAGCATGTCAGTGTGCCATCCCTACCCGGTGCTTTTGACCGCACCATCCTGATCGGTGGCTTTTCCAAGAACTACGCCATGACTGGTTTCCGCATTGGATTTCTCGCTGCTCCAGCCGCAATCATGAACAGCTGCTACAAGATTCATCAATATCTGATCATGTCTGCCCCGACCATCGCACAGTACGGCGCAGCAGCCGGAATTCGCGAATCACAGGCTGACGTGATCCGCATGCGCGATGAATATAATCGCAGAAGGAAATTTGTAGTGGAGAGTTTGCGCGCAGCCGGGTTGCCGACAGTCGAACCTAAAGGCGCTTTTTACGTATTCCCCAAAATTGCTGACACCGGTTTGACCAGCGAGGCATTCGCACTGAGCCTGTTGGATAAATTCAAGGTCGCAGTCGTACCTGGCAATGGCTTTGGCGCCGGTGGAGAGGGATTCGTTCGCATTTCCTACGCTACTTCTTACGAAAAACTGGAAATAGCAATGGAGCGCATCCATCAGTTTATGAAATCGCTATAGATTATCCATTTTCGACTTATACAATAAGCTCCGGGATTCATTCCGGGGTTTTTCTTCGATAAAGAATATATAAATTCGTTTTCTGCAAATTCATTTTTTTTATTTAGGATGAAAAGTCCCCAAAAACCATTGGCTAATCTTGCATTTCAGACAAAACAGGCTATACTAAGTATGGTAAATGTAAAATTTATATTTACCTTGATATCCGTTGCAGTTAAAAAGCATCATTAAGTAATCTTTCTAGTGAAAGCAGATGAATCATAGAAACCAAAAAGGAGAAAAGCTAGTATGACCAAAGAAATCAATCCATTTGAATTAGCTCAGAAGCAGTTTGACCACGTTGCAGATATGTTGGATTTACCCGAGGACGTTCGTGCTTATTTGCGCTGGCCTCGAAAAGAATTCCATGTCCGTGTTCCATTGAGAATGGACAATGGCGAGTTGAAAATTTTCAACGGCTACAGAGTTCAGCACAACAATGCCCTTGGCCCGAACAAAGGTGGTTTGCGCTTTTTTGCTGGTGAAACCGTTGACACAGTACGTGCCCTGGCAACCTGGATGACTTGGAAATGCGCAGTCGCCAACATCCCGCTTGGCGGTGGTAAGGGCGGTGTCGATGTCGATCCCGCTTCCCTCAGCACCCCCGAAAAAGAACGTCTGATTCGCGGTTATGTTCGCCTGCTCTGGAAGAACATGGGACCACGCCAAGATGTCCCAGCACCCGATATGGGAACCAATGCCCAGATGATGTGCTGGTTCATGGATGAATATTCCAACCAGGTTGGTCAGTATGTTCCTGGTGTCGTCACTGGTAAACCAGTTGGCGCTGGCGGTTCACTGGGTCGTAACCAGGCAACTGGTTTTGGCATTGTGGTTTGCATCCGCGAAACACTGAAAAGACTCGGCATGAACGGAAAAGGCATGACCGCCGCGATTCAGGGTTTCGGCAACGTTGCTCAGTCTACTGCTATCAACTTCATCAACATGCTCGGTGGTATCGTCAAATGCGTATCCTGCTGGGATCGTGCTGACAAAGCCAGCTATACCTTCTACAAAAAAGAAGGGATTGACCCGAACTTCCTGCTCAGCATCACTGACCAGTACGGAACGATCGACAAAGTAAAAGCCAAAGAAGCCGGCTACGAAGTTCTTGATGGCGATTCCTGGTTGAGTATGGACGTCGATATCCTGATCCCGGCAGCACTCGAAGGTCAGATCCGCGCCGATAACGTTGAAAAGATCAGCAAACAGGTAAAAATCCTGGCTGAAGCCGCCAACGGCCCGACCATGACCGAAGCTGACGAAGTGATCAAGAAACGCAAGATTTTCCTGATTCCGGACTTCCTCTGCAACAGCGGTGGCGTGACCTGTTCCTATTTCGAGGGCGTTCAGAACGATGCGAACTTCTACTGGAGTGAAGCTGAAGTACTGTCCAAGCTTGACGAGAAAATGACCGCTGCTTACAGCTCAGTTTATGAGATGGCTCAGCAGAAGAAAGTCTACATGCGCGATGCAGCTTACATGGTTGCTATCCAGCGTGTTGTGGATGCGATGAAACTGCGCGGCTGGGTATAACTCGTTCTATAGCATTTTTTGCTGATTCTAACGGCATGCCTTTTGGCATGCCGTTTTGTTTATAGATGAAAGATCGAAAAGGAAGCGCCTGAACAATTTTCAGACGCTTCCTTTTGCAGAAAAAAGAATTTATTTATGGAGGAAAGCTACATTTTGAACGTTCAGTTTCCCTGGATGGTCATGTCACTTGGGGGAGTCGGCTCCAACGGAATGATCAACGCGCAGATCGCGTAAATCAACATGAACGGGAAACAAGCTGTGGCTATCGAAAGGACTACCAGAATTACCCGCACCAGGTTCGCGTCAATCTTGAAATAGCTGCCCAAACCGCCACACACACCAGCGATCATTCGATCATTTACACTTCGATACAATTTTTTTGTGTTCATTTTCATCTCCTCATCTAACTCTATATACGAAAGGAATAATATTCGGTTTCACCTGTCTGTAGATTCGGATAATGGTTGCGATGATTATTCCTGACTCGCGTAAATGTCTTTCCATTGTGAAACTGAACAGTTTTCTGTTGAGCGGCTCAGCGATTCGATATTCCACATCAGGCTGCGAACACCAATGCCATTTCTAATCCCGCACAGCTGCAAATTGGAAACCCCAATTTCATTATAAAAAAATAACGGTATCACCGGCAGATCTTCCATCAAAAGCCCTGCTGATTCGCCCGTTTCTGCCATGTTTTTCTCCCTATCCGAGGTTTCAGTCTGACAGGCGATGTCATAAGCGTCTGAATTGTATCCGCCCGGATTTGTGCCGATCCAGCCATTGTCTTCGCCCGGAATCTGGGTGGATGAAAAAAGTGCGCAGGGGGTCTGCAGTCCGCTGGCCCAGGCTAACAAGGCAGCTTGATACTTCCTGCCAAACAGCAACCCATCCGGACCAGGGAGGTAGAGCGCAGCAGCCGGTTTTTCGGAATACGTCAATTCGATCCCGCAGGCACCCAACTGTTCCTTCAGCACTTCAAAGGTGCGGATACGTCGTTTCCCTTCAATTCCCTCAACCGCAAATGAGAAAGGCGTCCCATCCGGAATCTCTTTTATCCCGCTTGCAATTCGCGGAGTTGTCGGATCTTCGTCATTATCCAACCAGCCTGCTTCTGTCAACAACGCAGGCCCATCCAATGGCACTTCCAATGGAAGCTGGAGCATTTCCTGACCAGTCAGTAGTTCCTGGGGATAGAAGCCTTTGACCGGTTCAGACTGCCCGTATAGCACCTCTCTAATCAGGCTTTCCCGATCCAGACATGCCAGCATCCCCTGACGAGTGCGCTGATCAGCAAACAGTGGCACAGCCTCCGAATCAAGCGAATCCAGGTTCAGGCTAAGCTGCTCCCACGAAAGAGAGGGGCTGATATGGGCCGCCATTTTCCCATCGCGAACGTCCTCAAGGATCGCCTCGGTGTCCGGTTGCAGATCGACTGATAGATCAATCACATCGCAGCTTCCGTCTCGCAGCGCCGCTAAATTGTTATCGCCGGGTTTGCCGAAAAATCGATAAACGACCTTGTCAAAATAAGGCTCAATTCCCTCTTCTAAACCATAGTAGTAGGGGTTGCGTTCCAAAATGATCTGCCCATTCCCTTGCCATGAACTGATTTGGTAAGCGCCCCAACCGAGAGGAGTCCGATTGACAGATTCATTTTCATTTAAATCGGCAATCGGGATCGTTTCCATTTGATGTTCAGGCAACGGAATCCAGAAGACATCCGCTGCTTTGGTTGGAATATAACCGGGAATTCCTTTCCATAGAACGGTAGTATCGTCAACAGCTTCGTATGACTCGGTTAAGACGCGCGGAATATCGGCAGTAGTGAGTTCAGGGCTCGCACTGAGTTTATAGGAAAAGACGCTGTCCTGAGCGGTCAACGGTTCGCCATCCGACCAGTGCAAATTCGCTTTCAGCTTGAACAGGATTTGCACCTGTACCGCGGTAGCCCTTTCTCCATTGCCGCTTTCAGGCTGGAAAAGTTCCGGTTGTCCACGTCCATCCATAACAGTCATACCCTCAGTCAGCGGAATATCTTCAACTGTCCAGTCAACTGATTCGAAAATAACCGGTGTTTCAACACCGTCCATCCAGTCAAACGGGCCATCGTAGATCGCTTCTAAAACCGACCAGCCGGAGCGTGTTGAGCTGTGATAAATAAACAGGCTCTGCGGTTCACTGCCGGCACAAACGGTCAGCGTTTTATCTGGGTCTTCTGGAGGAAGTGTTGCCTGCAGCGGTTCTACTGTGGGAGTATTTCCAATTGCAGCCATCTCCGTGAGGATCACTTCAACACTGCGGGGTTCGGCGGTAGGAACCATCAGCGTCTCCTGCACAGGCATGTTGCAGGCTGTCACTAAAGTAAGCGTAAGAAGCGCTGAAATCAACAAGGTTTTCCGATTATTTTTCATCATTTTTTCCTGACCAGTTGATTATACCTTAGCAGTTTCTCGGAACGTTTCATACCGCAATCCTTCACGATTATAAAGGATCATAAGTGAAGAAAGGTGCCCTAACTGGGCACCTTTCTTATTGAATCTACCTAAAATATTAAGGAACTGTCATCAGCAGTTGACCATCCTGCTCCACTGCCTGTGCATCCCATAACTGCGACAGGTCGCCGGCGGTCATGTAGTATGAACTTTCCTGATCGCGCATCACATCAACAATTATCTCTGAATTGTTGATACGCAACGTCAACTTAACAGGGCTCAGCTGTGGTTCTACTGTTGGCAGATATGTTGCAAACGGTTCGGGTGTTTCTGCCCCTTCAGTAGCCGCTCCGGCTTCAAACTCACGGCTGAGAATGAGTGGACTACGGGTGTTTTCGAAGACCCCCACAAAATCCTGCAACCGATAATAAGTCGTCCCATCTACCTCAACCGAAGCAACCGTGAAGTCAGCGCCGTTCATGGAAACATTATCCACGATATTCATCAGATACGCGCCATCCTCTATGTTCAGGCTGTCAGCATAAGGCGGTTCCAACAGTCCGGCATTGACCAGATCAATCAGCTCCGTACGCATCGGATTGTCCAGTTGGAGATCGACTCCCACAATTTTCCAGTTGTTATCCACTTCCGGCGTGATCGTGCCCTGCTCGCTGATATAGGCTACCAGCATATCACGAATGGAATTCGACGATTCCCACTCCCGTTTTCCTGCCACCAATCCTGCCGATTTCAACGCGGAAGAATAGCGGTAGTTATTGACTGCCAACGTGAGCTGCTGATCATCCTCCAGCGGTTCCCCTTTGAAAAGGACGTTCTGAATACGCTCCCCTTTGGGTTTGGAAAGGTCGATTTCATAATCAACTCCGGCAAACATGTCATACAAATAACCGGGATATTCCGGATCAAAGCTGATCGAGAGATCACCCGGCTGCCACTGGTTGTAGGTCTCGGCTGACCATTCCATGTAGGCTTTGAGTTCCTTACCCGTCACCGGCACGCGATAGAGCGTGTTATCAAATTTATAGATTCCAAAAATGGTGCCATAGGTGATTTCACCGGCTTTGATGTCGCTGGTATCAGCGAACAACGCCGCAGCACTGACATCCGCACCAGAGTTCATCAGTTGCACTTTATTGATCAGGTCCATCACTGCGGTGTCTTCCAGTTTCCCCTGCGGAATGCCGTTGATTTCATTCTTGGGTTGGAAGTCAACAGCAGCTGTTCCAAACACGCCATATCCTTCATCAGAACCTTCACCGGATCCGCCGCCCGTAATGAAGGCAACCGTGCGATCCTGTGCTTCCTTCACGATGGGGAGCGCACGCAGTTCAGCCGAGGGGGCGTAATCCGCCATATCCACAATCGCGACCTGGCTGTCGATGATTTCATTATCCGCATTCAACGTCAGGTCAAAGCGGGCAACATCCCGTCCGGCATTTCGCGTTCCGCCAATCACCGTTTCACCCTGCTTCTCGTTGACAATGATATGCATATGAGCAACCTGCAGCACGTCTACTTCCGGGTTCTCGTCCAGGATCTTCTGTGCAGCGTCGCTGCCACCCTCTTCATCAAACTCCGCAAACAAGCCGGTGTGGCAGGATACGATGATCACATCAGCCTGATCGCCAATCTCCTCGATAACGCGCGAAACGGTGTCCGAAACAGCATCAAATTGCAGCGATTCTACTTTTTCGCCATCCCAGATCGGGGCGTTAGGATTGGTCACACCAATAATCGCCACCTTCACTCCGTCTCGTTCCAGGATTACGAAATCCCCCACGAACAGCGAACCGGTGGAACGCTCTATGACATTAGCTGCCAGGAAAGGAAAGTCCGCTTGTTCCTGTAGCCGTTTTACCAGGTCCAGCCCAAAATTGAACTCATGGTTACCAATCGTCATCACGTCATATTCCATGAAATTCATAGCAGCAATCACCGGGTGTTCGGATTCCTCTTTGTTGTAGAGGTCATCCGTCAGGATCGTCCCTTGAATGGTATCGCCCGCATCAATCAGGATCGTATTGGGATTTTCGGCACGAACCTCTTGAACATAGGTATAGACCCGAGCCATGCCGTTGTTTTCGGTCTCTTTATTATTTTCGAAAGAGAAACCCCAAATATTACTGTGCAGGTCGGAGGTAGCAAGGATGGTAATTACCTTATCACCTTCGGCAGCGCTGACCGGTTGCAAACAGATAGTCAACAACAGGAACAGAACCAATATCCCTGTCTGGATAGAAAATCGTCCTTTCATAAAAGCCTCCTATAACTGTAAAACTGCTTGTTTCATTTATTATAGGAAACTACTGCCAAATCTCAGATAACAGAATGTAAAGAATCAGCATATCATTGATCACAATATCAGGGATGAAAAACCCGCTTGAAGCGGGTTTTTATCCTGTTTCACTTTAACTTGGTTTATGTTTTTCCGCGCATCTGCGGATCAAGCGCATCGCGCAGTCCATCGCCCAGGAAGTTGAAGGCGAACATGGTGATCGCCAGCATCAATGCCGGGAATACGGTCTGGTTCGGATAGGTGCGCACCACTTTTGAACCATCGGAGATCATGCTCCCCCAGGAAGGCGTCGGCGGATTTACGCCCAGACCGATGAACGACAAGAAGGCTTCTGTATTAATGTAGCCAGGAATTGCCAGCGTTTCGCTCACAACCAGCGGACCAATGATATTGGGCAGGATGTGCTTGAACATAATTCGTCTATCGTTGGAGCCAATGGAACGGGCAGCTTCGATAAACTCCTTCTCTTTCACCGACAACACCTGACCTCGTGTCAGCCGCGCCATCGTTTCCCAGGCAGTCATCCCAATGCCAATAAAGATGAAAAGCATCCCTCCCAGGTTGTTATCGATTACGGAAAGTGCCGCTCCGATCGAGCCAGGCAAGGGCTTGGCCAGCGACGTCCGGAAAAATGTCATCAACAGGATCGTGAACAACAATCCAGGGAATGCATAAAGGATATCGACAATCCGCATCATCACGTTGTCTACCCGTCCGCCGAAAAATCCCGAAATGCTGCCATAAACCACGCCAATCAGCAGGCTGATCAACGGGCCAATAATCGCGATAATCAGTGAAACCCGTGAACCGTAAATGATCCGGCTGAGCAGGTCACGACCGACATAGTCCGCCCCCAGCAGGTACTTATTGGGGTTATCGGCTGGGAATTTTGCGTAGGGCTGCATCACTGTGAACACCTTCGTCAACCACGGCGGCACAGCGTTCTGCTCAGAGAGCGTTTGTTTGGCATAGTCAAACGGTGCCAGGTGATCTGCGAATATCATCATCAAGTAAAGCAGGATAATGATCACGCCGCCGACCATTGCTGCGCGATTCCGCAACAACCGACGAACAGCATCCTTCCCTAAAGATTCAGATTTCAGCGAGATTGGGTTTCCCGCACTGGGTTTTTTAATTGATTTTTCAAGATCGATGGTCATTTTTCTCTCCGTGTCTCATTTTCACATGGTTTTTTATTCATATCGAATTCTCGGATCAAGTGCGCCATACACAAGATCCACAATCAGGTTACAAAAGACCAGGAAAATGGCATAGATGAGCACAGTGCCCATAATGACGGGATAATCGCGGTTGGTAATGCTGTTGACAAAATATCGTCCCATGCCGGGAATACCGAAAATCGTCTCAGTTACAAACGTGCCGGTCAACAGCGATGCAAACATCGGGCCTAAAATAGTCACCACAGGAATCAACGCATTCTTGAGTGCGTGCCTGGTGGTGATCAGTCCCTCACGCAACCCTTTTGCACGGGCGGTGCGAATATAATCCTCGCGCACTACCTGCAGCAGACTGGCACGGGTCAGACGGGCGATAGATGCGGACGAAGAAAGTCCCAGCGCAAACATCGGCATGATTGCATACTGCCAGAAACTCCAATCCAGCTTCTTGGGGAAAAACCCAAGTGTAAAGGGCGGCTTTGCGCCCCAACCGGTGACTGGCAACCAGCGCAGCGTCACGCCAAAAATCCAGACCAGAATTGGTCCCAGCACAATGACTGGCACGGAAACCCCAAAAATCGCCAGGGTCATGGAAGTGTAATCCAGCCAGGTATTTTGTTTCAAGGCAGCGATGATCCCAAGCGGCATACCGATAAAAACTGCAACGACAAACGCCAAAAACCCGAGCTGCATCGAAATTGGCAGCTGGTCACGCAACATATCGTTGACGGTTCGAGATCGCGAGGAATAAGACGGGCCGAAATTGATCCAATGGACATAGTGCTTCCCAACCTTGAACTTGAACAGCGCGTCATCATCAATCGTATTCGGGAATTTTTCGGTGCTGATTCTGGGAACCAGAATCGCCTTCATATATTGCAGGTACTGAATATACAGTGGTTGATCCAGATGGTAACGTCGTTCCAGGTTGGCAATAATCTCTTTTGGCAGCGGTTTTTCTTTATCAAACGGACCACCGGGGACTGCGTGCATGAGACCAAAGGTAATGATCGACACCACAATCAAAACCGCGATCATATACAACAGTCTTCTAAGAATATATCTTCCCATTCATTTTCCTCCGGAGCTGATCTGACAATTATTCGTCATTTCAACTATCTGCCAGCACAGCTCTTGATTCTCATGTTTTTATAAACATGACCAAATACGATCTGTTTCGTATTCATTCATCTTTATAAAAGCACTTGATCTCTCTTTGAGATGTGACTTTTGATCCATCTCATCTCTTTATAAGGAGGGGGTTTTCACCCCCTCCCAACTTTTTGCCATAGCCCTCCTGCATCTGTCTGTGTCATGAAGCAGGAGGTTGCTATTCATTCAATTTTTACGGCTGGCGTTCTTCGCCTTCAGGGAGAAAATCCCATTTGTTGAAGGATTCTTTACCACCCATCACTGAGAAGGTGCGTTCGATGTTGATCTTCGACATCTGTACGCTCGTGTACCAGTAGATCGGCGCCATC
>JAAZKE010000043.1 GCA_012799995.1 Chloroflexota bacterium
ACGAGAGGGACGCGGGTATACCCGGAAACATCTCGAACCCGGCAGTCAAGCGCGTCAACGCCGATGGTACTTGGAGGGCGACCTCCTGGGAGAGTAGGTCATTGCCAACTTGACTCTTTTCTTTTAAGTCATTCCATTATTACTTTCTTTGTTCCATATAGGAATCCTTTCAAATCAGGAAGAATGTCACTATAAATAAGCATGCAAAATTGCTTGCACATATAGTTACTATAGGTTGTAGAATCAATTCATAATCTATTCAATAAATTTATTAAAGTGAAAGTCGAGTGATAGCTATGGTCAAACCTACCCTTATTCGCAATGCTTATGCCATCATTACCTGTGATTCGGAAGATCATGTTTTTTGGGATAGCGACATCCTGATCGAAAACGGGTTCATCAAACAAATTGGCAGGAACTTGTCGATTGAAGGAGCGGAGGTTCTGGATGCAAGTTCGAAATTCATTTATCCCGGTCTTATCAACACCCATCATCACTTTTTTCAGACCTTCATCCGGAATACCACTTCCATCGATTATCCTAATATCACGGTTGTTGAATGGCTGGATCTGATCTACAGGATTTTCCAGGGTGTGGATTCAGATGTGATCTATTACAGCACGCTCACGGCACTCTCAGATCTGATCAAACATGGTTGTACCTGTGCCTTTGATCACCAGTATTGCTATACAACGTTGACCGGCAAAACGCCGGTGGATCGTCAAATGGAGGCTGCGGAGCGACTGCATATTCGCTATCACGCCGGTCGCGGAACAAACACACTTCCTGCCAGCGAAGGCAGCACGATGCCGGACAATATGCTGGAAACTACCGATGAATTCATTCAGGATTGCGAACGGCTGATTAACCTTTATCATGACTCACGACCGGGCTCTATGCGCCAGATTGTGGTAGCACCCTGCCAACCGATTAACTCCTACCCGGAAACCTTTGTGGAATCGGTTAAACTGGCCAGGGACAAAGGGGTGCGCCTGCATACGCACCTCGGTGAAGGCGAAAATGAGATCATGCTCTCACGTTGGGGGATGCGCTCGCTGGACTGGTGTGAAAAAATCGACTTTATCGGGGAAGATGTCTGGTTTGCCCACTTCTGGGAAGGGACGGATTTGGAACTTCAGAAACTGGGTGCAACCGGAACCGGCGTCTCCCATTGTCCTACTCCGGCAGTTTTGGGCGGATTTCCGATTCTGGATATAAAAAAGATGCTGAATTATGGCATCCCGGTCAGTCTCGGATGTGATGGGTCGGCGACCAATGATTCATCCAACTTGCTGGATTCCTTGCGTCTCGGGTACATGATGCAATCCTGGCACAGCAAACAGCGTGGTGGCAGTGTTTCAGCCTACGAAATGTTAAAGACAGCCACGGTACATGGCGCAAAAACCCTGGGCAGAGATGACTTGGGAAGCCTCGAACAAGGCAAATGTGCGGACTTGTTCATGATCGATACCGCAGTACCGGAATTGACCGGAGCGTTACACGACCCAAAGAATTTGCTGGCACGGTGTGGGTTGACCGGGAACGTCTGGTTGACGATGGTTGGTGGAGAAGTTGTATATTCTGATGGGACTTTGAAGGGCATCGATGAAGCAGAAGAAGCCCGAAAAGGTGAGGAAGTTTGCAACCGTGTTATCAGAAAACCTTTTGCAAAGTACTTTTAGCATCGAAGATACGATTTGGAAGAATAAATGATATGTTGTTTTGTAAGACTTTTTGCCAGCCATCACCTCATTGATCGGAATGTTTCATTTATGTGCTGTTTATCAGCTGATTATTTTTATCCGCTCGACAAACCCATATAAAATTGTCTGAAAAAATGTCATAATCAGGGAATTCTCGCTTGACAGATATTTTTATTTGCATATAAATAGTGTATTCCTGTTTAACAACAGGATTGATAGAGGTGCGAAGTTCATCAGTAGCCTGCGGGAGCCGCTCATTCGGCCGGGAGCGCAACGTAAAAGGGAATTTCGCCGAAATGAATCGAAATTGATTGAGCAATCGATTCGTTGGGTGCGGAGGAAAGACTTCCGCAACTGTCACAGTGATGTGGAGCGCTATCTATGTTGTCGGTTATCCTTCTGTCTGATTGATAACGGCTCAAGCAAGCGCTTCAGCCGTTATTTTTTATTCGGAGGATAGAATGGGAAACGAAAGCAGGCTGGAAGCATTGACGACTGAAAAGACCGAATTCCGACGTGAAATCGGCGTTTTTGGTGGCGTCAGCATTATCGGTGGAATCATGATTGGTTCCGGAATTTTTTACCTCGGTTCGTATGTATTAATGCGTACCGGGATGAGCCAGGGACTCTCGATTCTGGCATGGATTCTCGGTGGGATTGTGTCTTTGCTCGGAGGGTTATGCTATGCTGAACTGGGCGCATCCATACCCCGCGCAGGCGGCGGTACGATTTATCTCAACGAGGCATATCATCCGATCGTTGGCTTTATGAATGGCTTTACCAGCCTGATCATTGGCAGTCCGGGCTCCATTGCCGCGATCGCTATCGCACTGCCAACCGCATTGCGAGCATTCACCCCTGTCAGTGATGTTCAAATCAAAGTTATCGCCATCGCCTTGATTGTGCTGTTGACGGTATGGAACTACCTGGGCGTCAGACCCGGCAGCCGTCTGCAAAACGCATCCATGATTGCGAAATTGATCCCGATTGTGATCATTCTGGTCGCTTCTTTGGCACTTGGCCGGGAAACCCCGAACCTGGCACTTGAGCCCGCGAGCGGTCCAGTACCGATAGGGAAGCTCATCAGCATGGTCTCATTTGCTGTGATCGCTACTCTTTGGGCATACGAAGGCTGGACGAACTTGAATAATGTTGCGGAAGAGATCAAGAATCCGCGCAGAAATCTGCCGTTGGCGATTATCATCGCAATTGGCGGGATCACGATCCTTTACACCCTGTTTAATTTTGGAATTTATCGCGTTTTACCGTTCGATCAGATCCAGGATTTCATCGATTCCGGCAACTATTATCTCGGAACCGAAGCTGCAAAAGCTACGCTGGGCGGAACCGGTGCAGTAATCGTTTCGCTCGGTATGCTGCTGTCCATGTTCGGTTCACTGAACGGTTGTGTGCTGGCATTTCCCCGCACCTACTACGCGATGGCTTATGAAGGACATTTCTTCAGCATCTTCAAGCAACTTCACCCGCGCTATCGCATCCCAACCTGGGGCTTGATCTCACAGGCTGTTATTTCGATCATCCTGGTTCTGTTGCGGAATCTGGATCAACTCACCAGTCTGGTCATTTTCACCAGTATCTTCTTCAACTTCCTGATCGTAGTCGCTGTGATGATTCTGCGGCGGAAATACCCAACTATTGAACGTCCATTCAAGATTTGGGGCTATCCGTTCACCGTAATCATCAGTGCGTTGCTGTTCCTGGGGCTGGTAATCAATACCCTGATTGAGGATCCGGTCAGTGCGGTCATCGGCTTGATTGTGCCGGCAGTTGGAGCGGTTGTGTACCTTATATTCGATCGCATTCGGAAGAATGAGGCAGCTGCCCGAGCGTAATCGAGGTTCAAAATGAGAACAGTACTTTATAACGGAAATATCTATCAGGGTCGAAATCAGTTTGCAGAAGCGCTGATCATCGACAATGGCAGAATCCAATATGTAGGAAGCAATGTTGAAGCGCGCAATGCTGATCATATTGATGAGTCCATCGATTGTGAAGGCAGGACCGTCGTACCCGGATTCAACGATACACACATGCACATGATGATGATGGGTGAAACGATGAACATGCTCTCGCTGTATGACTGCACATCGATTGATCAGATCATCGAAAGAGCACGTGCATTTGTTGAAGCACATCCCGAAGTTCGCCGCACCGGATTGCATGGCCGTGGTTGGAATCAAGACTTTTTTACCGGTGAAAAACGAATCCTCACCCGTCATGATGCCGATCAAATCTCAACTGAGTTCCCAGTCGTATTGGAACGGGTTTGTGGTCATATTGTTGCTGCCAATACCCATGCAATAAACCTGCTGGGTTTGCATGCCGATTCCCCACAATATCCGGGCGGGACGTTTGAAATCGGAGCAGGTGGTGAGCTGAATGGTGTTTTCACAGAACTCGCCTGTCCTTTTGTATACAGACTCATTGCGCAGCCTGATCGCAATGAAAAGGAAAGACGATTCCGTCAGGCGATGGAATATGCAGTATCATGCGGTCTAACCAGCGTTCAATCGAATGATCTGGGATCCGATAGCACTGGACGGATGGAATCATATGAAATTCTGCGTGCAGTTATGCAGCCTGAAACAGCTCCGCTTCGGCTGCACATGCAGATTTGCTCTGCCAGTCCGGATGCGCTGCAACAGGATATTCAGGACGGGATTTATTCTCATGCTGCTGAGATTAACAATGGCTGGCTATCGGTTGGCCCCCTGAAATTGTTCATGGATGGCAGCCTTGGTGCGCGCACTGCTTTGATTCGTGCCGGTTATCATGATGATCCCAATAATCACGGCGAACAGGTGATGAGCCAGGAAGAATTGGATCAGTATTGTGAGATCGCAAACCGCAACGGAATTCAAGTGGTGACGCATGGTATTGGCGATGGTGCGATCGAAGCGATTATCAATTCCTATGAGCGTGTAGCAGTGAATGGCAAGAACCCGTTGCGAAATGGGATCATCCACTGTCAGATCACAGATGTTCCGCTGCTGCAGCGAATGGTGAACCTGTCGATTCCGGCTTTTTATCAGCCCATTTTCATCAATTATGATCGCATGATTACGGATGCACGGGTTGGCTCGCAAATGGCAAGTACATCTTATGCCTTCCGCTCGTTCCCGGCGATGGGTGGAATCGTCTCATACGGCACGGATGCGCCGGTTGAAGATTGTAACCCGCTGCAAAATCTGTATAGCGCCATCGTTCGCAAAAGCCTGAATGGGCAACCCGAAGGTGGGTGGTACCCTGAGGAATGTGTAAATATTTACGATGCGGTGGATGCTTATACTGTCGGCAGTGCCTTCTGCCAGCATATGGAAGCGGACAAAGGTCGCCTGGCAGCAGGTCAGCTTGCTGATATGGTGATTCTTGATCACAACATCTTCAATGTGTCGCCAGAGGAAGTGCGCGATACGCTCCCAGTGCGCACAATTGTAGACGGCCGGACAGTATTTTCCGCGTAAGCTGTCATTTTTACGTCAAAAACAAACAGCCTCCATTATTTGGAGGCTGTTTGTTTTGAACTGATGAATATTTCACGTGGGAAGATAAGAATAATTAATTAATAAATTCAGTCGATAAAATTCCGTAACGAATCCAAGGCTTTATGTAAAATACAGGTATTTTAATTGTAAAATTAAAGTAAGATTTACAGCAATGGACAAGACAGGCAAGCTGAATTATTCAAGGGAGAAACACGGATGTTGAATCATCGCCGAGACTTGATGTATGGGGACATCAGGTTATTTAGCGGAACAAGTTGTGAGCCTCTTTCGCAAAAGATTGCAGATTATATCGGAATACCGCTGTGCGGTAGAAAAATCATCGAATTCGCAAATGAAAACCTTTTTATCCAACTGGCAGGCAGTGTCCGCGGACAGGACTGCTATGTAATTCAATCTACTTCCCGGCCGGTCCATCGTAATCTGATGGAGATGTTGATCCTGATCCAGACGTTGCGGTTGGATTCTGCAGCGCGCATCACGGCTGTTTTACCGTACATGTGCTATGCGCGTTCGGATAAAAAGGATCAGCCGCGTGTGCCGATCACAGCACGTCTGGTTGCGGATATGATCGAGGTAGCCGGGGCAGATCGCTATATTATCGTTGATCTGCACGCCGGTCAGATTCAGGGATTTTTCAATATCCCCGGGGATGCGCTTACAGCCTATCATCGTATGATCAGTAATCTGATTGAGTTGAAAAAAGATATGTTCGATCCGGTTGTGCTCTCAACTGACCTCGGGTTTGCCAAACGTGCTCGCAACATCGCAGAAAAACTGCACGTGCCACTGGCATTCATTGAGAAACGACGCTTGAAGAATGACAGTAAGGCAGAAGCGCTCACCGTGATCGGTGATGTGCAAAACCACGATGTGATCCTGGTGGACGATGAAATCGATACCGGCGGATCGATGGTCAATGCAATCAACCTGGCGAAGAAATTAGGCGCACGCGATATTTATGTGAACTTCGTTCACCCGGTTTTTTCTGCCAATGCTGCCGAACGGTTGGCTGAAGCGCCTGCGAAACTGTATATTACGACTGATACGATTGAAATTCCGGAAAAATCCCGCAATCTTTTAGGGGATCGCCTGATGATTCTCTCTATCTCCGAGCTGTTGGGGGAAGTGATTCATCGCGCCAATGCCGGTATCAGCGTCGGCATGATGTTCAACGAATAAATGCCGGAACTGCCGGAAGTTGAAACGATCGCCCGCTCGCTTAAATTTGGTGGCGTCACAGGCGAATCAATTATCAATCGAACCATCCTTTCGGCAGAATTATGCTGGCAGCGAACGCTGGCTTCCAGTGGTCATGGTTGTATTTTCGAAGACTGGCTGACCGGAAAAACTGTTACCGATGTCTCCCGACGTGGGAAATACCTGCTACTGTCCATACCTCCAAAAACCCTTTTAATTCACCTGCGCATGAGCGGCGACCTGCGACTGGTTCCCTCTTCCGATGAAATGCGCAAGCCGCACGACCGCTTTTACCTCCATTTTCTGGATAATACCAGCCTGGCATTTAACGACACGCGTAAGTTCGGCCGCATCTGGCTGACAGATGATCCAGATGAAATCCTGGGAGAGTTGGGCGTGGAGCCGCTGTCAGAGAATTTCACGGCTGACTGGCTGGCGAACCGACTGAAACACAGTAGCCGTATGATTAAACCGTTGCTGATGGATCAGAAGGTAATTGCCGGAATTGGCAACATTTATGCCGATGAAGCGCTGTTCCGTGCCGGGATATTCCCCGGCAAAAAAGCGGATACGATGACGCATGCGGAAATTGAGCTGCTGGTGGAATCAATCCGTGCCGTTTTGGAAGATGGCATTCGTACTAATGGCGCCAGTATTGACTGGGTCTATCGCGGCGGGAATTTTCAAAATCATTTTCGGGTCTATCAGCAGACTGGTAAACCCTGCCCTGTTTGTGGATCAATCATCGAAAAAATGACATTAGCTCAGCGTGGCACTCATTTTTGTCCGCAATGTCAGCCGCGTGCCTGATTTTCAGCGTTTCCAGTCATTCAAAATAACCGGAATTTCCTCCATAGACATCGCAATCTGGTCTGGTGCAAAGAGCATACTGTCGCTTTTATTCTCTGGATAATAGCGTTTAAACCAGATCGTCCTCATTCCGTACTTGCCTGCCCCATAGATATCAGAAAGCAGCGAGTCGCCAATCATGACAGCAGCTTCTTTGCGGCTGCCTGCTTTTTCAAGTGCACAGGCAAAAATTTCAGCGCGCGGTTTACGAAAGCCAACGCGGGCGGAGATCACGATTGGATCGAGGAAGCGCTCCAGATCATTTTTTTTCAACAATTGCATCACATCTGCTTCGCAACTGGCATTGCTGATCAGGCCGATTCGTAATCCATTGCCTTTCAAGGCTGATAAAGTCTCCAATGCGCCCGGGGTCAGAAACCAGTTTTGCTGGGTGACTTCGTAAAATATGCGCAGCATGTGGATCAGGTCCTGTTCCAAAACGTCAGTAACTCCCAATTCATGCAGGGTTTTCCGCAATACCACATCAGCGCTGAGCTCAATAAAATCCATTTCGCGGAATTCATAGTAAGCGATCAGCCCTTCAAAATGCCGTCGTGCCAACTCGGCAGGGTCAACCATGTAGCCGAGGTTCACGCATTCATCTGCCAAAGCCCGGCAGGCTTTGCGAATGGTTTCATGATGCAGTTCACGGTTGTGAACCAGCGTATTCCCCAGGTCGAAGAAAACTGTTTCAATGTTCATGAGTCAATTGTACGGTCAATCGTCTGGCTCGATTGATGCCTGTTACAGGTAAAATTAGGACATGCAAAGTTCTTCTCTCCTTTCAATTCCGGGAACCCCTGCCTGGATTCGGAAAAATAAAGCTGTTTTTCTACAAATCCTGCAAGGCTGGGCAATCACACGGGCGCTGCTGATGTTAGTAGCCTGGTTCAGCCAGTATTTTCCGGCGAACAGTGTGTATCAGCGCTATATTGACGCCGGTCATCAATTCACGCGCTTTTGGTTGCTTGATATCTGGGCCCGCTGGGATTCCCGCTGGTATCTCTCAATCGTCAAGTTTGGCTACATCCCCGGTGAAACGCTCGGGGAGGGGTACTCAAACCTGGCGTTTTTCCCTCTTTACCCTTACCTGATCAAACTGTTCACATTCTTCCTGCCTTCATCGCTGCGAACCAATGCACTGCTGATCGCAGTGGGATTGCTGATTTCCAATGTGCTGTTCATTGCCGCGCTGTGCTGTCTGTATGAACTGGGACGCAGCTGTTTTACGGATGGCTCAGGTTTGAAAGCAGTTTTAATGACATTAGCGTTGCCCGGAGCTTACTTCTTTTCTACTTTTTATACCGAATCCCTGTTCCTGTTCCTGATCGTGTTCGCATTTTATTTTGCCGAGCACGAGCGTTGGGCATGGGCAGGCATTTTTGCAATGTTGGCTTCCCTGACCCGTCCACATGGGATCCTGCTGGCAGTTCCGTTGCTGCTGTTTTATATGAGATCCAGAAACTGGCAGCTGCGTCGTATTCGACCGAATCTGGCATGGTTCCTGTTGATTCCGCTCGGTGTCCTGTTGCATTTTGGCCACCTCTACCGATTAACCGGCAATCCGCTGGCTTTTTTCAAAGCGCAGTCAGTATGGGGCCGAACGGTTGGAAGTATCTTTAACGCTGCCTTTTTTGAGCCGCTCACAAAGGTGGATAACCAGGTTGCCTGGGTGGATTTTCTGCTGATTCTCACCGCAATTGTGCTGAGCGCTGTGTTGATGCTGCAGCGAAAATACTGGATTTATGGAATTTACAGTCTGTTGTGCGCGCTGATTCTGTTGAATTCCGGCTCGTTCTATTCTATGAGCCGCTATGTATCAGTAATTTTCCCATTGACCCTGTTTCTGGCAGAAAAAATCCGCAGCAAAGCGCTCTTTTGGGGATTATGTCTGCTTTTCTGGACCTTACAGACGATGCTCTATGCCGGCTGGGTCAATTATTACTGGATTGCCTGAAGCAAGCAGGCAAATCCTTATCTCTGTTTTTCATTCAGACTCATCAGAGAAAACGCTGCAAATAAAACCGTTATTAAGATCATTGCCAATTCCATAAAACGCTCTTTTCCTCACCGTCTTTCACATTAAATACGCACGAGTGAATGAAAAGTTGCTTTGTTTTATTCGATTGCGACATAATTTACAGGCTTGGAAGGATTTTCACGGCAGCAGGGAGGGATATATTTGTTCCCAACTGTTCCCGCCATCAACCGTTTTTACCATTGCCAGCCTGCCTTCGTAATTCACCACACCCCAGCCGACCGCTCCGGTGATGAACTGCAGCTTGCTATCCCAGGCGGTCTGAGCGGCGACATTCCAGGTGCTGCCGCCGTCTATGGTGCTCTTTATTTCGAAGGGGGTGGCTGCACCGCTGTCCGCTTCCTGGGAATACCATCCCTGGTAAATGCCATAAAAGACCACGTTGCCCTCCGCTTTTGGCAAGCGGTACATGCGCCAGGTCGAGCCGGAATCATAGGTCCAATACAATATACCGATCGGCTCAGTTAATGCACCGCCCTGACAGTACATTTTCGTCCAGGCATATTGGAACTGAAAATCAACGAACTTGAGCGGCGTGAGTGAGCATTGGGTATTGCGATCATTGAGATATCCCTGCGGAATATCCTCGGCAGTTAAGGGTGGCAGCGTCTGGGTGGTCCAGGTATTGCCGCCGTCAAGAGTGCGCCACAGAAAAACACCCGGTTCGTCTGGTGCGTTGCGACCGCTGATCCAACCCTCGGTGGCATTGCGGAAACTGGCACCATCTTTTCTCCCTTTGGATGGGAGGTTAGCTGAATCTGAGGAAACCATCACTGCCCAGTTTTTCCCTCCATCATGGGTTGTGTAAAGCCCGATAAACTCACGGTCCTGACTGCCTCCGAGAGAGGCGAAGATCCAGCCGATGTTCGCGTTCAGAAAAGATATTTGAATTTTCTGGAAATGTTGCGCACTGTATCCCTCTAAGGGAAGGGCAACCTCTTCCCAGCTGTTACCGCCATCAGTGGTGTGCCAGATTGATACGCCGTTTTTTGGCGCCCAGTTTTCCTCATTGTGATAGATCACCCAGGCATTGGATGTGTCAAGGAAATAACCGGTCACGGTAACGCTGCGGCTGCCATACTTCGCGATCAGCTGCGGTGGAGTGACGTTGCGCCAGTTGAATCCGCCATCCTGGGTGCGTACAATCATTTGACCCATTCCGCCCGGCACGTGGGCGATTCCCCAGCCGGTTGCTCCGTTGATCATCACCAGTTCCGAGAGTTCGATGGGAATCGCTTCAGTAATTTTGGTTGGTCCCAGTTGAATAGGCGGGGTGTTGGTCATCAGCGGCTGCAAGCCGGAGGTGACGGTTACATACGCGACCGGCATGGGCGTTCCGGGCGTTTCCATGCTGGTTGGTTCGGGCGCAACAATTGTATTTTCAGGTTGCAGATCGAAAATTCGTACCGTACAACCACTTTGGAATGACAGCATGGCTGCCATAATCAGGGAAAACACGAACTTCTTGGGTTGAGAAGTGAGCCGCATAGATATATTTTATCTTTTTCGACCGTCTTTGCGGGTGATTTCCAACAGGATGATTTTGGTTGGGTGATTAAACGGTGCGGGATCGGCAGGATAAACGGCTGCTGCGGTTCTACCAAAGAAGCTTTCCGGCACATCAATGCGCTCTCCAATCGTCAGATAGTCATCCGCCAGAAACTGTTCAATCTGCTGCATAAATTCTCTGCCGGAGAGGAACAGAGCGTTATTGACAAATACAATCTTTCCGCCATCCGCTACCAGGGGACGAATCTTATTGACCAAGGCGAAGCCTCGTGCCAGCTGGTCAACGACCCCGCTGTTCGTTTTTGAGAAGAAGGGCGGGTCGAGGATTACCAGATCAAACAGACATCGTTCTCTGCGCAGGGCGCTGCTTACACGGAAGAAATCGCCGGCGATAAATCTGGATTTCTCAGCAGGAAAACCATTTAATTCCAGGCTGCGCTCAAACAACTGGAAAAAGTTGGCATTCAAATCAGTCTGAACGACCTGCTTTGCCCCACCAGCAAGCGCGGCAGTGCCGTAACTGCCGGTATAGGCAAAAGTGTTGAGGACAGTTTTTTCTGCGCTGTGATCCATCAGCCACTGGCGCAGTCCGGCGCTGTCAAGGTAGAGGCTGCAATCACGGTTAAGCCTGAGATCGATGGCGTGGAACGTGTTTCCTTCGCGAACCTGATCGGCGCAGGTTT
Source organism: Chloroflexota bacterium (assembly GCA_012799995.1). Taxonomy (GTDB): domain Bacteria; phylum Chloroflexota; class Anaerolineae; order Anaerolineales; family Anaerolineaceae; genus Flexilinea. The sequence continues at coordinate 11,507 of JAAZKE010000043.1, forward strand.
CACCCATGATCAAAGTGCCCCGATGGCGTTCAAGCTCAGGAGAAAAACGTTGCTTCAACAACACCGAATGAAAGGGTTGTTTGAACTTGCGCATGGTAGTAATGATCGTTTCGATAAGATCATTTGGAAATACTGCATTCTTACTGAAGTCATGAATGACCAGCGTGTCAGCGTAGCGGTCAACCGCCAGCGCAGGGAGACCCTCACTGAAGCCATTAAATAATCGGCAGGCAGCCTGCAGATCGAGTGGATTGTCCCGCTGCTGCAATGAAAGCGCAAGCAAACGCTCCAGAGCCGGGGTGGATGCTTGTACTTTGTTCATGATCAGAAAAACTTAATACGGATTTGAAGCCTGGTAATGGTTACTTCTTTGTGGGATCGCTGCCAATAATGCCTAGAATCGAATCGTCGTCATAATCATTGAGAGAATCAACAGGATCGCAATCGCAATCCCGACATAACTCATCGTTCGATTAGTCTTCTTTTGCGCAGCGCGCTGTCGTTCTTTCTCAAGAAGTTTCTTATCGTTCTTTGAGAACTTTTTGGAGACTTTTCTTGCCATAATTCCTCTATCCTTTACTGCTTGCCTCTTTTTCCGGATTTACGCGTTCCGGAGGAAGGCTTGTGTTCTTGGGATGCTGTCGATTCAGCGGATTTCGTATCTGATGTCGAAGCAGGCTCTGAAGCGGTTGCTTTTTCGGCAGCTGATTCGCTGCTGCCGGAAGAATCGCTGCCGTTTGAGTGGGATGGCATCCCTGAAGGCGAGCGATGGTCGGTTGCATAAAATCCGGAACCTTTAAAGACGATTCCGACCGGTGAGTACACCTTATTAAGGGTATTTTGCCCACAAACCGGGCATTCCGTCAGCGCATCTTCGTAGAAGTGCTGGAAGATATCAAACTGGTGATCGCATTCACTGCATCGGTAAGTATAAGTTGGCATTTGCTATCCTCTAATACTTGTGAGATAAAAAAATCCTTTTGATTCGCCGCGAAAATTGTCAGACAATAAAAGGATATTTCATTATACTCACAACATATTTATTATACCAAAAATTAAGCGATTCTCTGCTAGTTCCGAATTCTCCGTCACTCTCCCCGTCAGCGTTATAGAAATATCCTTTGCAATCCAGCCAGTTATAGCAGGCACATTGATCAGAATCCAGATCACAGGTCCGGACAAAAACAGGGGCCGAAATCTCTGACATGATGACCAACGGGGTTAATAAAAAGAGAGTGTTTTTCTCATGTTTCGCTCTACACTATTGAATTAAACGGATTGTCTCTGTGTTCCAGTCGCCATCCATATCTCCCATGATGTAAAGCATGCCGCTGTTTTGCCAGCTTTCAAAGTCCAGAAAAAGACTGCTGTTGATTTTCATCTGCAGCGGCGCCTGATCTTCTGTAGAAAAGTGATACTTGTTATTGAAGGAACTGCAGGTAAATTCACTGTCAATCGTGAAAACAGCGTCCTTAAACAGGTTCACATCGGCGTTTTTCGCGGCGTACAGTTCGATGCCAAACATGCCGACGCCGTAACCGTTCAAGACGTACATGTCGATTTTAGAAGACAGATCATTATCGCCTTCATAGGAAAGTGAAAAGTCAAAAAAGCATTCCCCCAGGTGGTTGCTGAGGATCAGTTCTACACTCGGCAGGTATTTTGGATAAGCGACGATTTCAAAGGTTTCAAAACGAAAGGCCTCGTCATCAATCAGCTGTGTCGGTCGATAAATGATATTCGGGAACTCATATGATTCGAGCACATTCGATAGATTCAACACCGACCCCGGCGTCGTAATGGTGATATCAAAGGTAGACCAATCCTGACTGTCAGGCTGGTTGAGCCACAGATAATAAGGAATGTCCTTGCCAATTCTGGCGGAAGTCTGCCCAGTGGTGCGGTGAATTTCCGCATCCGGAATCTCGCGATATACCTTCTTGTCGATCCAGTCAAACCCCATCTTTTGACCCTCTGTAGTTTCCATGAACAGGTTTACGTCTGAGGGAACAGCGATATTGGTCGCCAGATCCTGTGGCTTGTCCTGATGGAGTTGTGCTTCCGGAGGACAAAAATCACAGGTGTACGCACCCAACCGTTCTTCAATCATGTATAGCTGAAATGGATTGTTCGTTCCTTTCCCACTGTAGCTGATCAGGGCATCATCATCGATCAGTTTGGTCTGGTAGGACCAGGAATTGTCGCTGACATCCACCGCGATAAAGCGCTCTTCACCGGGGAAATTGCTGTCGTACACCATAATATGGTAGATATGGTTGTCCTGAGCGTCGATGGCATAAGCGAGCACGGCATGACCATCAGCGTGCCCATCGCGATACATGCCAATCAGCATCGGGTTGCGCGGAGATTCCTGAAAAGACCGGATGAGTATCTTCAACTGCGATACCGGGTCGCTTTCATAAACGAGTTCCTCAATCAACGATTGTGTGGCATACCAGTAAGCGATTTCCTTTTGCAACGGCAGGTTATCTTCCAGACGAAGGTCAAATACGGTCTCAGCCCCATAGTGTGCCGGGTCGATCACCCCACTGTACATCAGTGAACTGAGCACCGCCATCCCCTCACAATGGCCATAATCCATAGCGCTGTTGATTGTGTTCATCCACTGCCTGGCGACCGTGTACAGATCGCAGCGGTTGTAGCCATCGATTGTGCGGCAGACGATATCGCTGAACAACCGGCGGATCTCGGTGCCGGTGAGGTTAACCACTGGATAGGTTGACTGGCATTTCTTATCGATGCAGACATGATTGCGATAGTTTTCAAAACTGAAGCCATCCCGTGCCGGGCGAAAGAGTGTGTCCACGTCATAGACAGTAGCTGGGTCAGATTGCGCCATCGCAACAGCTGGAAGGGAAACGATCAGCAGCGAGATGACTGTTAAAAGGAGGAGGGGACGATGGGTGATCACAATTTGGATTATAGTGTATTTCCTGTCAGCTCCTGTCGTCTGATATTGGTGACAAACGTGCGAATTTGGAGGACATCAAAAAAATGGTTTTTATCGGGTAAGGTTGATAAACTCAAATATCCATTTATCACAATAAACTTTACAGATTTCACGCTTTAATTTTACAAAATGGGAAGATTGACAAATTCATGAAAAATCATTGTAAAAGAACAATAGTTTATTGATTTACATAAAAATTCAATGGTATATTGTTTTCAAAAGCTTATCTTGGAAAAAGTGAGGAATGATGAGTATCAATGTAACCCTGGATGTAATGCTTGCAAAAAGAAAGACCAGCGTCACCCAGCTTTCGGAGCAGGTGGGTATCACCATGTCGAACATCTCGATATTGAAAAATGGCAAGGCCAAGGCGATCAAACTGGAGACGCTCAACCGAATCTGCGAGACGCTCAACTGCCAACCTGGCGATTTGCTGGAATATATTCCCGACAAAGAATAACGGCGGAGCTTATTCAGTGAAAAAGAACAACAAAAAGTTGCTGTGGCTGATACCGATTGTGCTGCTGATCGGGGTGGTTGGGTTCGCCTGGTACCTGGGGGATTCCACCTATCAGGGGATCACCCAGATCTCAAGCCATGAAAAAATGCGAATCGAAGCGGAGAACGCTTATCTTAAAGAAATCGGCTTTGACCAGAATGCCTTTCTGTCGAATTATCATCATGAGACGGTCGTTCTTGATGTAACTGAACCGGAACCGCATACCGTAACCGCTGACTACATTCTGGCGAATGGCGATCGGAATCAGGATACAGTCGTGATGGCGCACGGCATGGGCGGGAATCGTCAGACAGTTTATCCGACAGCAAAGATGTTCCTCAAGATGGGCTTCAATGTACTGGCGTATGATCAGCGCAACAGCGGGGAGAATACGGCTGACACCAATACGTTCGGATACTTTGAGCGTTTGGATATGGATGCTTTCGTCCGTTATGCTGCGGAGCAGGTAGACAGCACTAAAATCATTGGAGTATGGGGTGTCTCTTATGGCGCTACCACTGTGGGAATGTATGTAGGAATTGAAAATGCAAACCAGCAGGTGGATTTTGCGATCATGGAGAGCCCATTCAGCGATGCCAGCGAGATGACCAACATGGTGATGTCCGAGATGGATCTGGGCGGGCTGCCAGTTGATTTGCTGGTAAAGCTGGGCAACCTGGTGATGACACTGCGCGCCGGGTTTAACCTGGATGATGCTTTTGTTCCAAAAGAAGCTGCCAAAGCTTCCATGCCGGTGCTGGTGATCTACTCCGATGACGATACCGTGATTATGCCGGAAATGACCAAACCCATTATCGATGCGCTTCCGGTTGAAACCCGTTTTCAACTCAAGGTCAGCGGCAGCGAACATATTGAAATTTATGCGGATCACCGGAATGATTATGAAAAGGCGGTGGCTGATTTAATTGCTGCGGCTCGTGAACGAAAAACTTCTGAATAAGTGATCTTTATAAATACAAGATAAGCCGGGTGGAGCGCATCCGGTTTTTTCCCTTTAATTAACCAGTTCCTGCCTCAAACAACTATTGAACCTTTTAGTAGAATTAATCAAAAGCTGACCAGGGGGCCGGAATTGCGCACATTTTTAGAACTGTTTCAAGATCAACTGCACACGGAACGCCGTGACGCCACCGCAATCCGGTGGATCGATGCCCGGCAAAATCGATCTGCAATTTCCTTCTCAATGCTGAATGCGGAGAGTGACCGCCGCGCCGGCTATCTGCGTTCGCTTGGCTGCCAACCAGGTGATCGGGTGTTCCTATTCATGCAACTGTCCCCTGAGATTTGGTATTTCTTCTGGGGAGCGCTCAAGTGCGGGGCGATTCCGTGCGTGATGTTCGCGGATTTTGGTGAAACAGCCCTGAAAGCGCGGCTTGAAACCGGGGAGGCAAATTTTCTGGTGACTGACAGCGACGTGGAACGGAAATTTCCATTTTTAGAGTCGCTGCCATCACTGAAACAGGTGATTCATCTCACGTTCGACCATGAGAGTGGCGTAGGACGGTTTGTTGACGAAAAACCCTTTCCCTTTGGCTTTCAGGATTGGCATCAACCGGGGATAGAATCATCGGCATTTATGGTGTTTACCTCCGGATCAACCGGGTTTCCGAAGGCGGTGGTTCATACGCACCGGGCGGCGGAAGCGGTGTTACGCAGTATGCGTGACGTGCTGGGGTGCCGTGCTGATGACCTGCTGTGGTGTACAGCTAACCCGGCATGGATAACAGGCACGATTTATGGCGTAATTGGGCTGCTGATCGCCGGTATCGAATCGGTGCAATACAGCGGAAAATTCCATGCCAGGCGCTGGCTGCCAATTTTGGACGCTGAACAGGTCACTGTCTGGTACTCGGCGCCGACCGCATTCCGCTCCCTGATGGCGACACCGGACGATTTTTATCATGGCTTTCAGCTTAATTCCCTGCGGGCGATCTTCAGCGTGGGGGAGCCGTTGAATCCGGCAGTGTATGAATGGGGGAAGCGGGCGCTGAAACATGAGATTTACGACACCTGGTTCCAGACCGAAGCGGGGACAATTCGCATTGCCAACCGTCCTGGCGACCAGGTGATTCCCGGCTGGATGGGGAAAGCAGTGGATGACGCTCAGCCGCTCATTTTGGATGAGGATGATCAGATCTGCGCCCCCGGTCAAATCGGCAAACTGGTGCTGAAGACCGGATGGGATTCCTGTTTCAGCGAATATTATCGCAACGAGAGCGCCACGCTCTCCAAATTCAGCAATGGAACATACCGAACCGGTGACTTGGCGATGCAGGATGAGTGCGGCCGGTTCCTGTTTATCGGGCGGGACGATGATGTAATTAACACCTCGGGGCATTTGGTAGGACCGTTTGAAGTGGAGAGTGTGTTGTTGGAAGATGAACGTGTGCTCGAAGCGGGCGTGGTGTCGGAGCCTGACCCGTTGCTCTATGAAAAAGTTGTGGCATTCATCGTGCTGAAACCCGGGGTTAAGTTTGATATTGATCTGGAAAATGATTTGAAAATGGCCGTTAACAGCAAGCTTTCAGGTCATGCAGTGCCGAAAGCTTTTTACCCATTGAAAGCGTTGCCGAAAAATGCCTCGGGGAAAATTTTGCGTAATGAATTGAGGGCGAGGCTGCGCGGGAACAAAGTTTAAGGGACAGGAAGGATTGACTCGCTCCAAGGTGAGGGGTAAGATCGAAATCAACAGGATTTAGCCCTTTTTAAAGTAAAATCCTGCCTTATAATCAAGTTATGAAGCGAAAAATTCTTTCAATTTTGCTGCTTATTCTGTTGGCAGGAATAATTTCGGCCTGCGGACAGCAAAGTACGGCACAGCCTACCGACCCGGTGAAAATGCTGGTGCAGACGATGCATGCCTTCGAATCCCGCACGCCTTACCCGACTTCATCACCTTACCCTTCGCAGACACCTTATCCCTCGCAAACGCCTTATCCTACCTTCCCACCCGAACAGGTCGAGCAGGGTGATCCCTTTCCGCCGATCGCGTTATTTACGCCACCACCGCGGCAACAGGGGATTATTATGCTCCCGGGTGTGTGGTCAAAAGACCTCAGCCAGTACGTCCAGTGCGGCGATCAGTTTGAAATGCGCATTGGCTACAAAACACCCTATTTTGGCTATGCGGTTGGCAATGAAGTTTCATCCTCGCAGTTCTTGATTGTCAACATTCTGGTTCGCAATATCAGTGATGAGACAATCCAGCTGATTTTCCACAAACAGTTTAAGATGATAGCGCTGATAGATGGATATCCGCGCGTGTATGAATCCTATGGGCCAGCTGGCATCAGTGCCAGCGACCGCTGGGGGACGCACTTTATCAGCAGCCAGGGCATCCCACCTGGTGTTGAGCTGGATACCTATCTGGCCTTTGATGTTGATATCCATGGCAGCGGATGGACGCTTGCGTTTGACGCTGACCCGGGCTCCGGATTTGACTGTCAGATGGCACTTAAAATTCCCAAGCCGGAGTTTCCCTTCCGCTATATGGAAACACTGGAAAGCGCAGGTCGGTTATGAGGCGCATCCTGCTATTGGTTTCAGGTTTGCTGATCTTGATCAGCGGTTGTATGCAAACGCCAGTAGAGCTTGAACTGCCGACGCCGACTGCCCGCTCCACCTATACGCTGATGCCCACACTGACGGTGATGCCAACTTACACGCTGCAACCGACCCTGACCATTCCGGTTTACCCGACTGCGACGACCCGCCCAACCTTCGCAATCAATGGCAGCGAGAAGCAACCTGATTCATCCGCTCCGGTTTACATGACCGTCACGCCGTTTGCCGAACCGACCAAACTGATCCCGGTATCAATGGAACAGGAGTTCCCCTGTGGAAAATGGCTGGGAATAACGGTTACCTATATGATCCCCAAGTTGCAGGGTACGCTCACAGAGCATTTCCCAGTGGGGAAATTTCTCCTGATGCGGGTGCGGCTGCGCGGTCTGCAGGAAGATTCAAACGTAAAACTGCTCGATCGTTCTTTCACGCTGCTGGGTTCGCTCTATGGGCGCAATATCAGGATTTCGCTGGATCGTCCCAACTCGGACTATGCAAATTCCCGATGGGAGACTCCAAAACTGGATACCCCCATCGGGTTTAATGGTTATGAAACGTTTATTGTGTTTGATGTCAATCCGCTGATGACCAACTATGAACTGCTGTTCGAGCCGGTAACCGCGGAGCAGACGGATCCGATCTGCAGCCTCAGTTTACCGCTGCCGATCGCCTATTACTAAAATCCTAAATAAATAGAATGTTATTTTGTGTTTCTTTCAATCTCTTCGCGTGCTCTGGCAATCACGTCATCAACTGACTGGTCAACGCCTGAAACTTTGGAATGATTCTCCTCAACAACATCCTGAACGGGTGATTGGGGAGTTTCGATCTGGGTTGAAGATGGATTCTGCTGTTGTGGGTGAAGCATCTGATCAAACAGGTTCCGGGCAGATTGTCCAGACGTGGTGTCAGTTGGCCTTCGGGTTGATGATCCAGATCTGCTTTTCGAATCCACTAAGTAGCCTACCAGTAAACCACCGATCAAGCCGTAGGTAAGATAAGAGTTCTGGTCAACGCCGCCCATCATCGTTCCGACTATGTAACCTGCCACAATACCGATGATTGAAAAAAGAATCAATGGATTTTTCATTTATTTCCTCCGTGGCCGCGTTTAACGACCCAATGTTTAATTTATATATTATCAGCTTTTTCATGCGAACAGGCAGCTGATGGATATTTTTTTTGAGCAGTCAGGAATCCGGCTTTTTCTGCGTATCGGAATTTGACAACTGATTGATGGCGAATTATACTTTTTAATCAGGGCGTGTATTTAAAAGTGATCGGAGTAAACAAAAAAGTTTGCATTAATGGTCGATATTATGAAGATTACCTTTAAATTGCAGGTCGTGAAATTTAGCTCGAAGGATTATATACATGTCTGATTTGTTGGACGTACGAGGTCTCGAGACTCAATTTAAAACTCGGGAAGGAATCGTTCACGCTGTGAATGGGATTTCCTTTAAAGTTAAAGAAGGTGAGACCTTGGGGGTCGTTGGAGAGAGCGGTTGTGGCAAAACGGTCTCTATGATGTCTCTGTTGCGTCTGATCCCCTCTCCCCCTGGAAAAGTGGCTGCTGGCGAAGCGTATTTCGATGGCAAAGATCTTCTGAAAATGGATAATGAACAACTGCGCCACATACGTGGTTCGAAAATCAGCATCGTTTTTCAGGATCCGATGACATCTTTTAATCCGGTATTGACGATTGGCAAGCAAACCGCAGAACCTTTCCTGATACACAACAATGTTTCTCAGGAAGAAGCGAAAGATCGAGCGATTCGCTATCTTGAATTAGTCGGTATTCCCAATGCAGCTGAGCGTTATAACGATTATCCGCATCAGTTTTCCGGCGGAATGCGTCAGCGGGTCATGATCGCTATGGGTTTGATCTGTGAACCGCGTCTGCTGATCGGTGATGAGCCGACCACGGCGTTGGATGTCACGATTCAGGCGCAGATTGTTGAACTGGTGAAGAAGCTGCGGGATGACCTTGGCATGTCCATTATCTGGATTACGCATGATCTCGGTATTATTGCGGGGATGGTGGATCGGGTGAATGTGATGTATGGCGGATACATTATCGAAACTGCGCCGGTGAAAGGGCTCTATTCTCAACCGCAGCATCCGTATACGATCGGTTTGCTGGGCAGCCTGCCGCGCATGGACGAATCTGTTGACCGACGGCTCACCTCCATTGATGGATTACCACCTACGCTGTTGGAAAAACCGCATTACTGCCCGTTTGAACCACGCTGTGTGTACGCAGTCGAGCGTTGCCGACATGAGAATCCTCCTTTAATGCCTGTGGATGGCGATGAGCATTTCTCGGCATGCTGGGTTAATCCAAGAACCGGAAAGGAGCATAAATGACGCAGCAGGAAGTCATCCTGAAAGTAGAAAATCTTTATAAGCATTTTCCGATTAAAAAAGGCATCATCTTTTCAAAAGAAGTTGGCAGAGTTCACGCCGTTGATGGTATCTCTTTTAATATTTATGATGGTGAGACGTTAGGGCTGGTAGGCGAGAGCGGCTGTGGAAAGTCCACAGCTGGCCGAACGATCCTGCAGCTTCATCGGCCAACCTCCGGTTCAGTCTGGTTCCAGGGAGAAGACCTTTCCAAATTACGTGGCGAAAAACTGCGGATACAACGCCGTGAAATGCAGATGATCTTCCAGGATCCTTACGCCAGTTTGAACCCGCGCATGACCGTGTCACAAATCATTTCTGAGCCAATGGAAATTCACAACCTTTACGCTGGACAGGCGCAATTACGAAAAGCCCGCGTTGCGGAACTGCTTGAGCTGGTCGGCTTGAACCCGGCATTCGCATCCCGTTATCCGCACGAATTCTCTGGCGGACAACGACAACGTATCGGTGTTGCGCGCGCTTTGGCATTGGAACCGAAGCTGATTGTTTGCGACGAACCAATTTCCGCGCTGGATGTCTCCATTCAGGCGCAGGTTGTTAACCTGTTGGAAGACCTGCAGGAAGAGCTTGGGCTGACCTATTTGTTCATCGCCCATGACCTGTCGATGGTTCGCCATATCAGCGATCGCGTTGCCGTGATGTATCTGGGAATTATTGTAGAGCTGGCGGATCGCAATGCGCTTTATAAACAGCCGATGCACCCTTATACCAAAGCCCTGTTATCGGCAGTGCCGTTCCCGGATCCGTTTGTGGAGGAGACGCGCAAGCGGATTATTCTTGAGGGTGACGTACCTTCCCCGGTGAATCCACCTTCCGGATGCCGCTTCCGCACCCGTTGTTCTTATGCACAGCCGATTTGTACCGCTGAACAACCGGAATTTCGCGAAGTAGTCAGCGGGCACTTCGTTGCCTGTCACTTTGCAGAGCAACTGCAAAATGACACACCTGTTTAAAATTGGGTGTACACCGGCAAAGAGGCCGGTTTTAATGTATCAGAGTATTTTAGAGGAGGAGTGAGAATGCGTTCAAAGAGATTATTGGTGATCCTGAGTGTGCTTTTGGTGTTTACCATGGTGTTATCCGCATGCGGTCCGAAAGCGACCCCGACTGCGGTTCCCACGGTTGCACCTACAGAAGCCCCAGTCCCAACGGAAGCCCCGACTGAAGAGGTCGTGGTTGAACCGACAGAGGCAGAAGCCCCTACGGAAGCTGCTACTGAAGAAACTGTAGCCGTAGAAGAAGCGGCTCCTGTTGAAGTTGCAGCTGTTGAAGAAGTGGCAGCGGTGGAAGCGAAACCGGAACCGGTAGCGCGCGAAGATGACGGCGAAGTGAAAGTGATGAGCTGGTCCTTAGGCGCATCCGACATTCCGACGATCGATCCGGCGTTGTCAACTGACACAAGCTCGAACCAGGTAAACCAGCTGGTATTCGCGGGGATCATGAATCAGAATGAAGAAACCGCAGAATTCGAGAACGGTTTAGCGGTAGAGATGAGCAAAGGTGAAGTAGCGGAAGACGGCAGCATCGTCTACACGTACAAACTGCGCACGGACATACCGTGGGTGAAATACAACCCGGAAAGCGATGCAGTGGAACTGGTACGTGATTGTGACGGGAACGTCCGCTATGTGACAGCGCATGACTTTGAATATGCGATCAAACGGACAGCGAATCCAGCGACAGCGTCAGACTATGCGTTCATGGTGACCGGATACATCGTTGGAGCGGCAGATTTCTTTGCCGGGAACGGGACAGCGGATGAAGTGGGCGTGAAGGCAGTGGATGATGAGACATTGGAAATCACCTACATCAAAGAAATTGCGCCGAACGCGATGATCCCGGGGTTGTGGGTAACGTATGCGACGCCGCAGTGGCTGATCGAAGGGGACGCCTGCACAGAAGCGGCAGCAGATCGCTGGGTAGAACCGGAAAACGCCCAGACATATGGGCCCTATGCAATCAAAGAATGGGTACATGACGATCATTTGACGGTTGTACAGAACCCATACTGGCCGGAAGACATAGCCAGCCTGCCGGCGCCGAAGATCGACGAAGTGGTATTCCGGATTTTGGATGCCTCGGCGGCATTGGCGGAATATGAATCGGGCAACCTGCTTGGGATGAATGAAGTGCCGATAGCGGATCTGGACAGAATCAAGGCAGATCCGGTGCTGTCGAAAGAACTGTCGATTGGCGAGAACATGTGCACCTATTTCTATGGGTTCAACTCGACTGCGGAATACGTAGATGATGCACGGGTACGACGGGCGTTATCGATGTCGATCGACCGGCAGTCATTGATCGACAACGTGACGAAGGGCGGACAGGTACCGGCACAGTGGTTCAGCCGACCTGGGCTGGTAGCAGCGCCGACGTTGGAAAAATATCCTGATCTGGGCATAAAATACGATCCTGAGAAAGCGAAAGCGGAACTGCAGAGCTACATGGATGAAAAAGGTATTGAAGACCCGATGGACATCAAGATCGAGTTGATGTTCAACACGAGCGAAAACCATCAGAAGATTGCGACCGCGATTCAGCAGATGTGGAAAGACGTGTTGGGGATAGACGCGACGATCCAGAATCAGGAATGGGCAGTATACCTGAAGACAATACGGAGCGAAGGTACCCCGCAGGTATGGCGGTTGGGCTGGTGTCAGGACTATCCGGATGCAGCGAACTTCGTAGATGATCAGGCGAGCTCAGGTGGGTCGAGCAACCCGACATCTGACGGAAAAGCCGGCTCGAAACCAGAAGGTGGCTTCATGTGGTACAACCAGGCATTTGAAGACCTGGTGGATGAAGCACTGGTGACCGAAGGCAGTGAGGCCCGTATGGATCTGTACGCGCAGGCGGAACAGATTCTGGTGTACGAAGATGCGGTGATGGCGCCGATCTACTGGTACACGAGCGTACAGATGTCGAAGATCAACATCGAACGCACCTTCTCAGTGATGGGTGGTAAAGAATCCTTCAACAAATGGGATTTTCTCCCTGAAGGCGAAGAACGC
>JAAZKE010000044.1 GCA_012799995.1 Chloroflexota bacterium
ACAGAAAACAAGGGATATGACGTTACTGAAGCTGAAAAACTCATTCCTGTCATACAGGCAGCTTATGATACCAAGGACGACATCAATTTTCTCAAACTGGTAGCAAAACTGTACCATTTACTCGGAACTGCACCCAAAAATGAACAACACAGTTACTGGTCATTCAATTATTACAATAATTTTGAGGATGTAACGAAGGAGGTTGCCTTTCCACCCAGGAAAGTCGTAAATCTTTCCGACCAGCAACTGTTCGATAAACTGCACGCTGGATGGTTGGCACAGATTGCCGGAGCTGCTATAGGCACAATCTTGGAAGGTTACACCGCAGATAATATTAAGGAAGCGTTCGGAGAAGTCCGGGATTATCTACGCGAACCTTCCACTTTCAACGATGATATCTTGTTCGAGTTGGCATTCCTGGAGGCAATTTTAGCGAAAGGAAAAGAGGTAACTTCCGAAGATATTGGGCTTGAGTGGGTCGGCAGAATCATCTACTTCTGGACAGCTGAAGAAGTTGCCTATAAAAATCTAAAACGTGGAATCATGCCTCCAATGAGTGCTGAATTGAATAACCCTTGGAACGAATGGATTGGAGCTCAGATGCGCGGTTCGGTGTGTGGACTGGTTGCACCAGGTGATCCTGAACTGGCAGCACGATTGGCTTGGACGGATGGAACTGTCTCTCATATTAATAATGGTGTTTTAGGCGAAATGTTCAACGCTGTTCTTACGTCTCTTTCTTTTACGGAGACCGATGTTCGAGAACTTCTAAAGAAAACCATTGAATTGATGCCTCAAAAGAGTGAATACTATTCGGTCATCGAATTCGCTTATAACGCATGTCTGACAAATGAAACGTGGTTAGGTGCCTGGAAGCTATGTGAAAAGCAATTCGAACGCTACAACTGGATTCACACCTATCCGAATGCAGCTGCACAAGTGGTCGCATTGTATTATGGTGAAAACAGTTTTGATGAATGTATGTACGTTATTGCCATGTGTGGACAGGACGTGGACTGCAATGCCGGACAGATTGGAACGGTCTACGGAATCATGTTCGGAAAAGAAGCGATCGATAAGAAATGGACTGATCCATTCAATGACCAATTTGAAAGTTTGTGCCGTGGGTACGAAAAAACCACAATCAGTGCGATTGCCCGCAGAACTTTAGAAGCCTTGAAAAAGCTGAATTCGTAATATTGTTGGTATCTTTTCGATTGAAAAAGAATCATGAACATAATTCATAATTCTTTATTTTTCATCTGAATTGATTCTAAAACAATTAAAACCCAGTTATCCACCGAGCGCACGCTTCTTTTTATCCACTGCAAGCATGATCTTTTCAAAGGAATCCGCAAATGATTTCACTCCGTCAACCTGCAGTTTTCGTGTCACATCATCGAGATCAATTCCCAAAGCAGCAAGTGCATCCATCAAAGGCTGGGCTTTGTCGATCGTTTCTTCCAGCGATTTGCCCACCTTACCATGCTCGATAAACGCATTCAGTGTTGCAGGCGGAACCGTGTTGACAGTGTCGGCTGCAATCAGACTGTCGACATACAACGTATCAGAGTAACTGGGATTTTTTGTTCCAGTGCTTGCCCACAATGGACGTTGAACCATCGCTCCCGCATCCCGAAGCTTCTTGAACCGTTCACCATAAAAGATTTCCTGAAAGACAACATAGGTCAGCTGAGCATTGGCAATGGCTATTTTCCCAGCCATTGAAAGTTGGTTGATCTCAGCCAACTTTTTATCTACCGCAGTATCAATTCGGCTGACGAAGAAGCTCGCAACCGAGGCAACTTTCTTCACATCTTTTCCTTCGCTCAGACGTCTTTCCAGCCCCCGGATATAGCTCTCTGCCACCTCACGGTAATTCTCCAGCGAAAAAATCAGCGTATAGTTGACGTTGATCCCTTCCGCAATCGCATCTTCAGCCGCAGCTACACCGGAATCGGTTCCTGGAATTTTAATCATGGCATTGGGGCGATCGAGGATTTTGAATAATCTGCGCGCTTCTTTCAATGTGCTTTCGCGATCATCTGCCAGCAAAGGCGAAACCTCAAGACTGACATACCCATCAACCCCATTCGTTCGATCATAGACCGGACGCAAAATGTCAGCAGCTGCCTGAATATCAGCGATTGCCAGTTCTTCGTAGATCGATGCAGCGTCCTGATCCAGTTTCTTTGCAATTGCAGCGTCATAGGTGTGTCCGTCACAGATAGCTTTCATAAAAATTGCCGGATTTGAGGTGATGCCCATCACACCTTGTTTTTCAACCAACTCATTGATCTTCCCAGCTTGAAGAAGGTCACGGCTGATATTGTCATACCAAATACTCTGCCCATAATCCTGCACAGCAATAGAAGGAATTTTTGTCATGATAGCGTCCTTTTTTGATTAACAATTATTAGAAACGGTTAATCTAGTATATCAAACTTTTCACTTCTGATCATAAAAAGAGAGCGTCATTGAACAGGGTGTCGAGAAGTTCATAACAGTCGTGAATCCCCTTATCACAAGTTAAATTCCAGCTCGCCAGTTCATATTTTCTCTTCGTATATTCTTTACGGCGTTCTCCGTTGGTGACCTGCCAATATGCTTTCGAGAATACTGACCTGGTGCGCATCGACGTTGCACCGTTTGTGTTCAATCATGGAACCTGCCGCATACATGAAAAAGGCAGCTTTCAATATAAAGGGACCTTGCGCTGTAACGCGGTGAAAAATGGCAATATTTGTGATATTAAAAAAGTGCGCGTTATTAAAAGATTGTTAAAATGAATGACAGTACATTTCAAATTCATAGGAATTGAGAAGCTGCTTGGAAGTAATAACGCTGTATTATATTAATTACCGACAAGCTGGTCTCCACAATTGAATGGGAATAAGAGCTAAAATTAAGCATCGCCAATAATTATGAGGAGTTCCCTCATGTATAAGGAATCAAACGCCAGGAACGGAGCAAATCGGTTGTAGTTTGAATAAAATGCAGAAAGTGTCCATTCGTTTTTTCGATGATAAAGAGGTCAGGGCAATTTGGGATGACCAGAATTCCAAGTGGTGGTTCTCTGTTTTGGATATTATCGGTGTTTTGCGCGATGAAACCGATTACCAGAAAAACCGCAACTATTGGAAGTATTTAAAATCCAAACTGAAACGCGAAGGGAACCAACTGGGTAGTGAGACTACCCAGTTCAAATTCACAGCTCCCGATGGAAAGAGAAGACTGGCGAATGTTTTGGATTACGATGAAATCATCAGCCTTGCAAAAGTCTTCCCCAGTACCAAGGCAAATCGCTTCATCGAATGGTTTACTTTTAGCATGGACAGTATAGATGAAAAAAGCAAATCCAAAGCCTACGCTCTTTTCGACAGTTCCCTGTCCCAGACAATTGAAGTTGGCACGGTTCGAGGTTTGCAGCAAATACATGCCTATATATTTGGCGGTTTATATGATTTTGCCGGGCAGATTCGCAGGCATAATATTGCCAAAGGAGGATTCCAGTTTGCAAATGTTCGGTTCCTGCCCGATACGCTGAAAAAGATTGGGGCCATGCCCGAAAACTCCTTTGATGAGATCGTTGATAAATACATCGAAATGAACATTGCCCATCCTTTCATGGAAGGAAATGGCAGAAGTATGCGAATCTGGCTGGATCTGATGCTCAGGAAGAATCTCCAGTGCTGTGTGGACTGGAGCCTCATTGACAAAAACGGTTATCTGAGAGCAATGGAGAAGAGCGTGACGAATCCTTCGCCGATCAAAAAGCTTCTGAAAAATGCCTTGACTGACAAAATAAATGATCGCGAACTGTTCATGAAAGGGATCGATTACTCCTATTACTACGAACAGGAAGAAATATCAGTTAGCGAAGATGACAAACCTTAGGTCTAAA
>JAAZKE010000045.1 GCA_012799995.1 Chloroflexota bacterium
ATAATTCTCGTTGAGGAAGAGGTTTTCATTGCGCGGAGACCACAGCGAATCCGCAGCAGCGGACGACCAAAAAGATAACACTTGCATCAGCAAGATTATCAAGAAAAACAATGGAAAATGGTTTTTTAGAATCATGATATGAACCTTTCATTTAGAAGAATGTACTGATCATTTCTCCGGCACTGAACGAGAGCAGGTTATGACGGTCGCGCAGATCAGCTGCGATCGCAAACAGCAGTTCCGTGGTAACCGTGATCAGGAAGGATAATCCGAATATCCGCAACATGGCATTTCTTCCCCATCCTTGATAATGAGAGCGAAATATTTGTCAAAAAGCTGTCGTCAGTGTTTTTTCGATTATATAACAGGTTGGTATTTATATCGATATTTCACGCATCATTAAAATGATTTGATCTAATTTGCATTCGGACAGAGGTTAATAAAGAAAGTGGTTTGCCTGATATTTGCAAACCACTTCCGATTCTGCCGCGATTATTCCTGCTTTTCAGCGTAGGCAAACCACATGAATGTATCCTCTTTTCCTATCACTTGGTTCATTTCCTACCAATATGCATTGATAATCATCTTTCTGAAAGGTGACCTTGTATAGTGGATCCACTATTTCACAACTTGGTTCAGAATTATCAGCATTAATTATCTCATACTTAACTGCAGAAAATTCCGCCATCTGCTGATAAGAAAACAGCACATCAAGATAATCTTTGGCATAGCGGAGATTCTCATTGAGCCAATAACTTACGACATACACCGCATATTCATAGCGACCTGCATCGGTATCATAGTCGATGCTGGCAAAATCAACCGAATCCATGAGTGCATCGAAATCCAATCCTGTGCCATGAGCGCAGAAAATTTCCTGCTCATGAACTTCTGCGCAGCTGAGGTTGGAATATTGGTTCATCACTTGGGTAGAAGGATCGCTCTCATCAAGAGGAATATCCATCAGCTTCCAGATGTTTATAAGATCAAGGCTGTCTTTACCAGTGTCCTGCTGCGATGTGTCCAGTTTCTTTCCGTCTATCTCGGTTGAGGTCTCAGGAATGGTTTCAGTTTCCTGGACCTCGGTTTGCAGCTTGACTGGCTCCGTTCGGTAAGGATCGCTGTAAAACACCCATCCTT
This sequence comes from Chloroflexota bacterium, assembly GCA_012799995.1. Lineage (GTDB taxonomy): Bacteria > Chloroflexota > Anaerolineae > Anaerolineales > Anaerolineaceae > Flexilinea. Next base: position 1,141 of record JAAZKE010000045.1, read on the forward strand.
TGGCATATTTTCTGTACGCAACCTCGTAGTAAGCCCATATGTTGTCATCGGAATCGATAAAGGTATAAGGGACATTGATATCCTCATAGGCAACTGGATATTTATGATCTGGCCAGACTTCATTTATTCTTGACGAACCCGGATATTGCCAGAAAACGAAATCATCGATGATCTCAGGGGTTACCTGACCTTCATATGGGATCAACTCCGATTCATGTTCCTGGTAAAATGAAATGCCATCGTATATGACTTGAAGGTCATCCGCATGTACCCAGCCGGACACATATACACCATCAAGTGTTTCAACGAGAATCCATGAGGTTCCAGCCTCATCCACATATAGAAAACCGCCTTTAAAAAGGGTTCCATTCGGATATATCGCGATTATGCTTGGTGAATCAGGCGCAATCCGAAGCTCAATTCTTCTGCCCTCCGTTGCTGCCTGATATTCACGTGGATCGAAAAAATCTATTTCAAAATAATGATCGTTGAGGAAGAGGTTTTCATTGCGCGGAGACCACAGCGAATCCGCAGCAGCGGATGAACAAATGGATAACACTTGCGCCAGCCAGATTATTACAAGAAACAATAGAAAATGGTTTTTTCGAATCATGATAGGAACCTTTCATTTAGAAGAATGCACTGATCATTTCTCCGGCGCTGAACGAGAGCAGGTTAGCAGTAAGAGAAAAAAGAACCGGCTTTTTGATTGTCTTTACAGAGCGGACGAAAAATATTGCTTCCGCTGCTATTACAGCAGTTTCGAGAAGAGCGACTGTGATTGTCAAGTTCCAATTGGTTCGGAAAAGAATATGATGATGGATAAAAACTGCGATCGGATTGGTAAGACAATTCACGATACATACGAGAAGCAGGTCATCACGGTCGCGCAGACCAGCCGCGAACGCAAACAGCAGTTCCGTGGTAACCGTGATCAGGAGGGATAATCCGAATATCCGCAACATGACATTTCTTCTCCATCCTTGATAATGAGAGCGAAATTTTGTCAATAAGCTATCGTAGGTGTATTTTGATTATATAACAGGTTGGTGTTTATAACGAAATTTCACGCATCATCAAAATCAATTGATCGCTGAATCATGCGATGTGAACTGATTTTGCATTTGGAATGAAGTTAAAAAGAAAGTGGTCTGCCGATATCAGGCAAACCACTTTTGTTATCTCTTCAGATCGTCTGCTGTTAGCAGTCAACGCCACCATCAACGCGCAGTGTCTGACCGGTAATGAAGGAAGAAGCATCGGTTGCTAGGAACAACGCAGTTGTGGCAATTTCATTCCCGTGACCAACGCGCTTCAACGGGCTGGACTGCTTCATACCTTCCATCGAAGCCTCGCCACCAACGGAATCAAGCATCGCAGTGACAATAGCGCCGGGCAGAATCGCATTAACGCGGATTTCCGGACCCAGTTCGCGAGCGGTGGCAGCGGTCAAGCCGTTCACAGCATGTTTGGAGGTGCAATAGCCCACTGGACCCCAGCGGCCACTGGTTCCGGCAATTGAACCGGTGTTAATGATGACGCCTTTGCCTTTGGCTTTCATGACTGGTGCGACACGCTTGGTCAGCAGCATAGGAGCCAACACATTGACGTTCATCACTTTTACAATTTCTTCGCGGGTAATATCGGTTACCGGCACCAGGCTGAGCATCCCGGCATTGTTGAACAGGATATCAACAGTGCCATAAGCTTCCATGGTTTTGTCGAAAATTGTGGATACTGAATCTAAATCGGACATGTCGGCGAGTACTACAATCGCTTCCCCACCAGCTTCCTTAATGTTTTTTACAACTTCGTTTGCCCGCTTTTCGTTTCGACCAACAACAACCACTTTCGCGCCTTCTTTGGCGAATAAATAAGCCGTATCACGACCCATTCCAGAAGTCGCACCAGTGATGATGGCAACTTTTCCAACTAAACGTCCTTCCATTTTCTTTCCTCCCCAATCTTCAATTGTGATATTTGTAATTATATCGCTGCGTCAGGAACTTATTCGATTTTATTTATAAATAACTGACATTATTAACAGAATAAGTCCCGCGATAAAATCCACGGGACTTTCTTCTATCTCAATTAATGCTTTTCTCTAAAAACTACTCTACAGGCGGAGTCTCTGTTACCAATTCGTTGGATTCTCCCACAATTTCCGGACGCGGTTTCTGCGGCAGCCAAAGCATGATGACAATCAGGATCACACACAACAACGTTACAATTAAGCCACCCTCCAACCCGAAAGCCCCACCACTGAACAGTTCCTGTCCTTCCACCGGTATCAACTTGAAGATGGTGGCATCGATCTGAATCCCACTGACAAGAATACCCAGTACGTTTCCCTGCACAAAGTTCCATGCAGAGTGAAATGCTGCGATTCCCCAGATAGAATCTGTCTTGAAAAAATAAATTCCGGCAAAGACGGCAAACAACACCAGATTGACAAAGGATATGGCTGTGATGCCGGAATTCATCAGGTGCAAGGCAGCAAATACAAGCGAACTCAGCCCGATTGCGACTGCGGTAGAGGCGCGGTTCTTCAGTGACACCATATAGTAACCGCGCAACGCCACCTCTTCACTCAAGCCCTGGATCAAAAATCCAAGCAAAAAAAGGACAAGCCAGCCCCAGGGCGTAGCAGCAGACATGTTTTCAAAACGCATCGCTCCGATAGCCAACGCCACGCCTCCCACTAATGCAATCGCAAGCGCGCCCAGCAGGAAGCCGATCAGGTAATCCCTGAAAAAAGTTTCCCCTTTGAACCCAATTGAGCGCATGGGTCGCTTTTCGATTACGCGCGCTACGAAGACTGACAACAGAATTGTGACCAATGTACCCAAAAGCATTGCGAATACGATCCCACGTGGATTTGCTTCGATCAACATGGTTGTAAACTCATCAATTGAGATCGCTCCTGATTGAAGGTCAGAAAAATGAACCTGCATGTTCTCCATAGATGTTATGGCAATAACAGCGCCGGAAACCATTGAGCCAATCATTTGCCCGATGGAAATCACAAGAATAAAGAGAATCGAAGTTACCAGAATATTCGGTTTGCGCTTTGCTTTACTGGCCTGGTAAAGCGTCACATTATTTCTTAGATCAATCAAGATGCCTCCTTTTTACTCCTCAATTTATGTTACCAACAGCACCTCTGACATTACAAATTTTTACGAAAGTATTACACACCCTGTGAACCCCTCCTGATAAATGTAGTTGCCGTTCTTACCTTCATTTGATATTGTTTTATAGAACTAATATTCTATATCTAGGGAGAGATATGACCAGAACAAACCAGACTTACGACATCGATTCTCTCATCAGACTGCTGGGAGATCAAATGTCAGCGGTCGCCAATATGCGCGATCAGGATCTGTCCCTCCAGGAGCAACTGAAATGGCTGGATACGCTCGGGAAAACCTGCTCACGGCTGGCAACGCTGATCGAAAAGCAGCGCAAGATTCAGGGAGATGACTCCTCACAGTTAAATCAGGTGCTCGCTCAGGTGATGCAGGAGCTGATGAAATCCGAAAATGGCGTCTGAAACCCCTCTCACTAACCGCGAAGCGCTGCAACGTGCGCTGACTAACTTTGATTTTTTCACCAGGTTGGGAAAAATCCGCTTGCGTGCCTACCAGAAACAGGCAGCGGCTCCAATCCTGCGGGCGGTGTTGCAGCGCGAGGGAAAAACTTTTGCGGTGATGTTTCCGCGTCAGAGTGGCAAGAATGAGCTGCAGGCGCAATTGGAGTGCTACCTGCTGTTGTTGTTCTCTCAGGAAGGCGGCGAAATTGTCAAAGTCAGCCCGACCTTGCGCCCGCAATGTCAGACGTCCATGCGCAGGCTCGAACGCACGCTCAAAGCCAATCCGCTCACCGCTCCGCTGTGGA
>JAAZKE010000046.1 GCA_012799995.1 Chloroflexota bacterium
ACCGTTCTTCCCCGGATACCGCCCGCAGTTCTACATCCGCACCATGGATGTGACCGGAACCATCCATCTGCCGGAAGGCGTTGAAATGGTTATGCCTGGCGACAACATCGAAATGGATGTCGAACTGATCATCCCCGTAGCTCTCGAACAGGGTTCCAAGTTCGCGATCCGTGAAGGCGGTCTGACCGTAGGCGCCGGCGTTATTACGGAAGTAAAGGGATAATAGTTCAACTGATTTTCGTTGAACAGGTGGAAAAATGGCATCAAAGAAAAAAGATATTCGACCGGTTATCACTTTTGCGTGCACTGAATGCAAAGAGCGGAATTACACTTCTGAAAAGAACCGCCGCAATGATCCCGGCAGAATGGAACTGAAAAAATTCTGTTCCCGCTGCCGAAAGCATACACTGCACCGCGAAGCGAAATAAGATACGTAGTAACAAGCCTGCTGAGATTTCTCTCAAAGCAGGCTTTTATAGGTGAATAGCTCAATTAGGCAGAGCGCCTGTCTCCAAAACAGGAGGTTGTGGGTTCGATTCCTGCTTCACCTGCTAAAGCAGGCGAAACGCCGCTTTTACCAAGCGGCGTTTCTGCCCCAAAAGAGCCGATGAGAAGGAGCGATCAGTTCTATGGCAGAACCGACGAAAACAAAAAAGGGATTAAGGACTGAAAACAAACCGGTTAAAAAGAAACCGAATAAGTTGGTTAAGTGGTGGAACGAAACCATCGGGGAACTGAGAAAAGTCTCTTGGCCAACCAAAGAAGAAGCATTGCGCATGACTAAAATCGTACTGGTTGTGGTTGTGGCTATGGCTGTCTTCCTGGGAGTAGTGGACTTCATTTTCTCGGAACTAATCGGCTTGATAGTTGGATAGTAAGCAGGACTTGATGGAACAAGAATTTAATGTAGAAGATCTTCCGGAGGCGGAAAGCGCGGAAAATCTTCCCGCTGAGAAACCGGCAAGGAAAAAAGCTGGAACTGCAAAAACAAAGAAGACCGACCGTTTCATTAACACTGAAGCTGCAGAACAGGAAATTCAAAACAACAGTGAGGAACGTGGTTGGTTTGTTGTCCATTGCTATTCCGGTTATGAAAATAAAGTTCGTCATAACCTCGAACAACGAATCGAATCCATGGGGATGAAAGACAAAATCTTTGATGTAGTCATTCCTACACAGGAAGAGATCGAAGTTAAAGATGGAAAACGCCGCACCATCGAACGCCATATCTTTCCAGGCTATGTGTTGGTAAACATGGTAATGACGGAAGAATCCTGGTTCATTGTCCGCAATACTCCCGGGGTTACCGGCTTCGTCGGTATGGGCAACTCCCCGACACCGCTGCGACAGGAAGAAGTCAATTCGATCCTCAAGCGAATGGAAGCGGAAGCACCGGTCGTGAAAGTCAGTTATAAAATCGGCGAAAAAGTCCGCATTGTGGATGGCCCATTCAACGACTTCCGCGCAACTGTTGCAGAAATTGACCAGGAAAGGTCCAAAGTTCGAGTTATGGTAAACTTCTTCGGTCGGGAAACTCCAGTCGAGCTGGATTTCCTCCAGGTTGAAAAAGGATAAATTTTGGTAAATGGGGGTTGACTAAGCTCAGCCCTTGAAATAAGTGGAAGGATTGACAATCCGATAGCACCACAAAGGAGCAAAAAGTGGCAAAGAAATTAAAAGCAATTGTCAAGTTGAATTTGCAGGCAGGAAAAGCCAATCCGGCACCGCCGGTCGGCCCTGCGCTCGCAGCCCATGGTATCAACATCATGGCGTTCGTCAAGGACTATAACGCCCGCACCCAAACACGGGTTGGTGAAATCGTCCCGGCAGAAATCACGGTTTACACTGATGGATCTTTCACGTTTATTCTGAAGACTCCGCCGACACCCTTCCTGCTCAAAAAAGCCGCCGGCATCGAAACCGCATCGGCAACAGGGATGAAGGGGAAAGTTGGATCAATCACCCGTGCACAGGCGCGTGAAATTGCAGAAATTAAACTAAAAGATACAAACGCAATCGACATTGAAGGTGCTCTCAAACAGGTTGAAGGCACTGCCCGCAATATGGGAATTCAAATCGTCGACTAAGAAACAGTGGGAGAATACCCTGTGTATTCGTCAAAACCACAAGGAGTTAAAACATGGCAAAACATGGAAAGAAATATTTAGAAGCTCTTAAAAAGATTGAACATTTAAAGGCATACACACCGCAGGAAGCGGTTGCACTCGCAAAAGAAACCAGCATCACCAAATTTGATTCCACCATCGAAGTTCATCTTCGCATGGGCTTGGATCCACGACAGGCTGACCAGCAGGTCCGTGATGTCGTTGTGCTGCCGAATGGTTTAGGTAAATCCGTACGTGTTCTGGTGTTTGCACAGGGTGAAGGTGCAGCCAAAGCCATCGAAGGCGGCGCAGATTTCGTTGCTGACAGCGATGAATGGATCACCAAGATCCAGCAGGGTTTTACCGATTTTGACGTAGCAATCGCTACCCCCGATATGATGGGAAAAGCCGGACGTCTGGGCCGGGTGTTAGGCCCGCGTGGCCTGATGCCAAACCCTAAAGCCGGAACCGTTGTACCCGCTGAAGATCTGCCGCGTGTGATCAATGAAGCGAAAGCAGGTCGCGTAGAATTTCGTTTGGATAAATCCGCCAACATCCACGCGCCGATCGGGAAGAGCTCTTTTGACGAAGCAAAGCTTTACGAGAACTTGCGTGCATTCATGGATGCAATCAAAAAAGCAAAGCCAGCTGGTGCAAAAGGATCTTATATCAAACGGGTAACATTGACCTCAACCATGGGCCCTGGCATCAAAGTTGATCTCAATGCCGCCCAAACTATGGAAGCTCTGGAGACTGCGTAATCTGATATTACGAACCTTATAGAAATATAGTAAAATAGCTGCGTTCTCTGAAGACAGCCGGTGCCCATAAGGGCTTAATATCCTGCCGAGGCGAATGACATTATTCAAAGATAACCTTTGAGTCTTTGCCTGTTCGAATGAGGCAAAGACTTTTTACTTTTAGATGTTAGATGGAAGGAGGAAAACACATTGGCATTCACTAAATCAACCAAAGTCAAAATGATGGAAGATTATTCGGAATTGATCGAAAAAAGCCAGGCTATATTCATGTTGGAGTATTCTAAAATGAATATGAAGGTCATCGATGATATCCGAAGAAGAGTCCGTGAAGCTGGCGGTGAGGTACACGTAGTTAAGAACACCCTGTTCCAGAAAGTGCTCGCGTCCAACGAGATCGAAACCAAAGATAAAATCACTGGAACTACGTTGGTTGGGTTTGCATTCGAGGATATTGCCCAACTGGCGAAAACCGTCAACGATATCGTCAAAGATGGTGCTTTCAAGATCAAAGGCGCATACCTGGACAAAGAACCGCTCAATGCCAGCCAGGTAAAGAAACTTGCTGATTTGCCGACACTGCCTGTGATGCGCGCCACCTTGCTTGGCACAATCATGGCTCCGGCTACTCAACTTGCCCGTGTCCTGTCTGAACCAGGTCGCTCAGTTGCAGCTGTCGTTCAGGCACATGTTAATCAATCAGAATCCGCTGCAGCATAGCGAGATAAGAAAGATACAAAAATATTTTTAGGAGTTAGTTAGAAATGGCTAAAGATTTAGAAAAAATTGTCGATCAACTGAGCGAACTCAGCGTTCTCGAAGCCTCAGAACTGGTTAAAATGTTGGAAGAAAAATGGGGCGTTTCCGCCGCCGCACCAGTCGCCGTTGCAGCAGCAGCCGGTCCGGTTGCCGAAGCCGCAGCGCCTGTTGAAGAAGCAACTGAATTTGATGTGTTCATCAAAGACCCGGGTCCGAAGAAAATTGAAACCATTAAAGTCATCCGCGTCCTGACCAGCCTCGGCCTGGTAGAAGCGAAACAAATGGCTGAAACCGCCAATTCAAAAGTTGTCGCCAGTGTTAGCAAAGAAGCAGCAGCTGATGCAAAGAGCAAACTGGAAGCTGCCGGTGCCGCTGTCGAAGTAAAACCTGCTGAATAATTATTTAGACTGATTCTAACCGCCGGGTTTCATAACCCGGCCGGATAGCAGGATAAAAATCAAGTATGGACTGAGTGTGTCTTCAGGCAACTCAGTCCATTTGATTTAATTGACATTTTCAATTGTTACTGCATTTTGTTTGGAGCTCTTTCTTTATAGATAGATTCTTTACAAAGCTTTAACAGAGGCAATCTATGCGGAAGTCCCCCTTATAATAGAAGTATGCCAATTCTTTTGCGAGGTGAGCTGTGAAAAATATTCCTTATGGTTTCTGGCCGGGTAAGGTGGATGAAAAAGCAGTTGTGAAACGCGGTCGGATCAATACGTTGAAATGGGCCCCGGACGGAAAGCTGTTGTTTTCCGGCAACTCCGAAGGTATTCCTTTCTTGTATTCGTATGATGACGAACAGGGACTGATCAGAATCAATGGAGATCTGCCAGTTGGCGGGAATGTTGGTTACGGTGGTGGTGACTTTGACTGTTTTGAATCCAGCGTGATCTTCGCTGCACGCAAGGACGGGTTGGTTTTGAGTGATTCAACCGGCAGCGAAATCCATAAGCTCACATCGGACACACTTAGCCATGCCTCACCGGTTGTCACCCCAAATGGGACGCATGTGGCTTATGTCACGAGCGATGGCGAGAATGACCAGATTGCATTGTTGGCACTGGATCAGCGTGCCTGGCCAGTGCTTTGGATCCAGGGCGCCGATTTTTACATGCAACCCGCGTGGCATCCCAACGGGAAATATTTCGCCTGGGCAGAATGGGATCACCCCCATATGGCATGGCAGGCTGCGCGCGTCATGCTGGCTACGCTCGATGAAGAATTTCGCATTCTTTCAATCGAAAATATTGCCGGTGGGGTGAACGCTCCTGCTTCCCAACCGCAGTTCTCGCCAGATGGAAACCTGCTCAGCTTTATTGAAAGCAATGGCGAGTGGCAAGACCTCAAGATCCTTAATTTAGAATCCCGTAAGGTTACTGTGCTTGTTCAGGGAGATGACTTTTCTTTGACGATTCCTGAGTTTGCTCAGGGAGTAAAAACATACGACTGGTTCGCTGACAGCACAAAAATAGCCTTTCTGAAAATGCATATGAATCGCACCGAGGTAACGACCGTTGATGTTAACTCACTTGAACAAACGATCGTCCCTGCGCGCGACCTCACTAATATCAGCACCATTGCGGTTGCGATAAACGGGAATCTGGCTGTCAGTGGCTCCGGCCCAATGGTTCAAACCCAGATTGCAATTCTACGCGAAGGAAAAACACAGGTCGTTTATCGATTGAATGACAGTCCCACAGCTGAAAAAAATATCGCAAAAGGGATGTATCTTTCCTGGCAGGCGCCCGATGGAACGCTGGTGCATGGCATTTTTTACCCGCCTACGAGCCCGGAAGCCTCCTGGCGTGGGTTGCCGCCAGCATTTGTGCGCATTCATAGTGGGCCGACCGGTAAAGCGGAAAATGAGTACAGTCCGGAGATACAGTACTTTACTTCGCGCGGTTTTGGCTGGCTTGAAGTAAATTACCGCGGCAGTTACGGATTCGGAGCCAGCTACTTGAACGCACTGGATGGCAACTGGGGGATAGTGGACGTGGAAGATGCAATCGGCGGCGCTCAATGCATCGCAGCGATGGGGTTGGCAGATCGGTCACGCCTGATGATCATCGGCAGCAGCGCCGGTGGTTTTACCGTTTTGAACACGCTGGCAGATTTTCCTACAGCTTTCCGCTGTGGAGCCTGCCTTTATGGCGTTTCAGACTTGACTGCACTGGCAGTTGACACGCACAAAATCGAATTGCATTACACCGACAGTCTGGTCGGAAAGCTGCCTGAAGCTGCTGCGCTCTATCAGGAGCGTTCGCCGCTCTTCAAGGCACATCAGATCACTGCGCCGCTGATCCTCTTTCATGGCGGGCAGGATGAAGTTGTACCGCTGAGCCAGGCGGAATCTCTCGTTGAGAGATTGAGCTGCCCATATGAATTCAAAGTCTACCCTGAGGAAGGGCATGGCTTCCGTCAGCCGGAAACGATTCAGGATTATCTGCAGCGGCTTTATTCCTTTGCGAAAAAATATCTGTTGTAGTTAGATTATCTTTACTCGATATAGTTCACAACGATGATAAGATGAGAGTTCTATTTCGTTTATAGTGAATATTAGATTTCGACAATGCCTAAAGATTTAAGATACTCATAAGTCTTATCATAAAAAACTGGATTTCGCGTCATATCTTCATCGCTTCCACGAGGTAAGAATATAACCATTCCTTGTCTCGCCCGAGTCAATAGGACGCGATAAGTATTTTTCAAATAGAGCCGTTTTTCTGTAGAAGCCACATTATTCCAACGATCACCAGAAAACCTATGATAAGACCACTGATTTCTATCGAAACGAAAATCCGCATCCCAGGCTACCAGTGAGTAGTCTACTTCTAACCCTTGTATATCGAATTCTGTAACAACATCCTCCATTGCATAACTTGATCTAACATCATTTTTTCCATTTAAAAACCAATTAGCGACTGATATTTCGTTTTTTACAAATATTCCTTCAGGTTTTAGACGAAGGGCACCACTACTAGCTAAAATACCATACCTCGTGGTTCCTTGACACTGGTTCTTTATCCAAACTTTTGCCTTTTTTAAATCTCTTGTTATAACAATTGGATATTTATCAGAAATTTGGGACCAATAAATTTTTGCCTGTTTTATATTGATATCTAGCAATGATTTTACGAATGCTGCTACATCGGGGGTTCGAAAAGAGCGAATCGAGGTCGATAAATGTAGTTTTTTTCTTTCAAAGATTCGAAGTTCCGAGACCATCTCATCCCAGCTTCTATCCCAACGATATTCTTCATCATTGAGCTGGGGAGTGACATATACATCCCAATGAGAAAATGATCTTTTCAACGAATCAAACCATTCCGGTAAGCCTGCTTCACCGGTATTTATTTCTTGTCCTCCACCAACTAAGCAAATAATGACAGCCCAGTCTTTATGACGATCCATCGTACTTATAAGAAATTCAGGCTCGCTAAAAATAAATTCTGGGATACCTTTTTTTGTTCGCATAAATCGTGCAAGCATTTCTTGAGTCCAAGATCTTTGTGCCTCGTCAAATATTACAACTTTCTCCGGTGGTAGGTTAGTATTGTTTACGAACGAATCACGATACTTATGGATTATTTGTATGAAAGCTGAAGTGCTTCTTAAAGCATCTTTTATGGAAATAGGCTTTCCTTTTATTTTCCCCTGTTCAACTTTATCTCGTGCTAATGCTTGTTGAAGTACTTCTACCAGCGGGTTGTTTCCTGATAGAAAGACCGCATGTTCGCCCTTCTTGGCATTAGACTTCTCAATAGCAATATTAAGTCCAGCAAGTGTTTTCCCGGCGCCAGGTACCCCTGTAACAAAACATATAGATTTCCGACGGAAGTTTTTACTATCCTCAATAATTCTATTGATCTCCGTAGTAGTAGCTGTAAGATTTTCTGCGTTCGCGTCACTTCTAGTGATATCACGCACATTGTGTCCACGATATAATGCTTGTGCTGCTTCAATGATTGTTGGAGTTGGGAGATATTCTGAATTTTCCCATGCAATGTAATCAAAGTGAGGTTCAGTATTCTCCAATGCGACTATATCAATTGCGGCAGAAATATTGGTGGCATTACAGTATATGGGTTCAATGATTCGATTGTTTTTATGAATGATAAATGGGACTTCTTTTGCTTGGGTTGATACCATTATCGAAGCTATAAGTTTGTCATGACTCTCTTTATGAAAATTCCTCAAGTCAAGTGCATAGTCATATATCTGGTCATATGTAGATGAACGATATTCATTATCTCCACATTTGAATTCAAGAATAAACACGATATTCTTATATAACACTACAGCGTCTACACGCTTACCCATACGAGGAATCGTGTACTCAAAAATCACTCTACCATCAGCTTTGTCTTGAAGTTGCTTTTTTAGTATAGAAATTTCTTGTTGCCAGGTATTGCTTTGTTGAATTGTTGTTTCGAATGAAACACAATTAGTATGAATAATTCCAAATATTTCACTTTCAGATTGCAGTAAAAACTGGCTTATTGGAGCTGAATAGTATGCTCTCAAATTTCGCATAAGGTTGTCCACAAATTAAGTATTTTGTTATATATAATCATATTTCTGTTTTATACACTATGGGAGTTAAATATATTTGTATTCTATTTTTCTTTAGAATACATCCATTAAATCGGGAAATGCATATCAAAATATCAAGAATTCATTCCTCGACCAAAGATTCTAATCATTTACATGATTGGATATTTCGATTGTAGCAGCTCAACGCATTGTCATAATTGGCTATTAATTAAGGGTTAATTTAGAGTAATTAAATAACAAACTATCCTTTTTAAGGAACAATCTTCTCTTTATTCCCAGACTGTTTCCGCGCCAGGAAACAGCCAGCTGTGAGCGAAGTCAGTGGCGCAACCGCCACCAGACCAAATGAACCGACCAGGGTGTGGATCAATTCAGCTGCAACATACTTATAGTTGAGGATGTTGATCAGGGGCGTTCCCTGCGCCATGAAAACCATCAACAATGAGATAAATCCTCCAGAATAAGCCAAAAGCAGCGTTGTCGTCAGCGTGCCCATGGCTGCCCGTCCGACCTGTGCACCGGATTTTGTCAGCTCACGCCAGGAAAGGTCAGGCCGTTTTTCAGCAACTTCATAAACTGCTGAGGTAATGTCCACTGCCAGATCGATCACCGCGCCGGCAGCGCCAATGAAAATACTGGCGGTGAATATGCTTGTAAGGCTCAGATATTGATATCCACTATAGAGCAAACTCTCAGAAAAAGCCATCACTGCGCCATGAATTTTGATATTGTTTACCGACCAGATCCCAGCCAACGCCATGATAATCAAGCCAATTGTTACGCCGCTGACTGCTGCCAGCCATCGCCGGCTAAAGCCGTACACCAACGCGATCACCATCACCGTCAGAAACAGGGTGAAGAGCCCGCCAATTAGAATTGGGTTGCCACCTTTCAGGAATAAGGGCACCAGAACTTTCCAGATGGTCAGGATCGTCAATACGAAAGACAATATCGCCCGCAACCCCATCGGTCCGGCAAAAAGAATCAACAGAACAAAGAAAGCCACCAATAAAATCAATTCCAGATGAAGGCGATAATGATCAATCATGCTCACCGCTATTACCTCATTATCGCGATGGCTTATCAGCACCAGCGCCAGATCGCCAGCCTCAAAAATCTTATCCTGCTCAAGCGATCCGTTGAGCATATTAATCCCATCAAAAACTTCTCCTTTATACTGACCTTGCAGAATCTCAACCTGACAGGATTGTTCGCCAGATCGCACCAAGCCGGTATCGATGATCAGGTCATTGTTAACAGACAAAACCTGCGCAGCCACGCGATCTCCGGCAGCCTCCTGACTCTTGCTTTCGAATCCGGTTGGAATCAAAATCAAAATAATAATAATGACAAGACTGATCCAAACCGATGCCCATTCTTTTTTCATTTTTTACCTGTTATTTTTCCATGTTCTTCCAAACAAGAAAACCGCAGCCTCTTCGGCTGCAGTTTTCTTGCAAATATTGGAAACGATTGATTAATTTACACCGGTTAGTTCAGCAAGTTTGAAGTAAATATCGGTGTTGTCGTAATACCCTTTGAAGAGATCTTCGCCGTTGCCCTGAGCGAAAACTGCAACTGGCAGACCGGTGTGAGAGTAGGATGTGAAACTCAAGCCGGATTTGTTGTTCAGGATGTGGTTGATGGTGATGCTGAACGGCTCGTAACCGCCATACATCAAATATTCCTGATAGGATTTGCGATCACCTGTACCACCATTGATCGACAGGTTGAAGGCATTTTCCAAATCGGCAACTTCACTGTTGGTCAAAACCAGTGTAGGTTGAGCAGCAGAAGCAGCGTTGGCTGGGAGAGTCAGGCCAAACAACTCAGCAACATCTACCATGGCTTCGTCAAAAGAGGTTTTATTTTCGATGTATTTCTCAACATAGTCGACATCGTAGCGGGCATAGGTAATTTTTTGTGAAGCCAGGTTCTGCAGGTAGGTATCATATCTGGTTCCTGCGAAACCGATTGACAGACCACCGGTTTCATGGTCGCCAGTGACCAGAATCAGTGTGTCTTCAGGGTGCTGCGCAGCAAATTCAGATGCCACTTTCACAGCATCATCCAAAGCAATTGTGTCGCCGATAGTTGCACCAGCGTCGTTCGCATGGCAAGCCCAGTCAATCTTTCCGCCTTCAACCATCATGAAGAAGCCGGTTTCGTTGTTGATCACTTCAATACCCTTGCGAACATAGTCGGCTAATGACCACTCGTTCTCAGCGCGGTCGAGCTCATAGGACAGAGCGTTGCTGTCGGCAAGCGTTTCACCGATAATAACCACTTTTTCGTCAGCGGCAGTGACTGCATTCGCTTCGGCATAGGTTTTCACAACTTTGTAACCGCCCTCAACCATGACTTCATAGATATCTTTCTTGTCTTTTTCTTTTCCGGTCGGGGAAATCATGGCACCACCGCCAAAGAATTCAAATCCGCTGGCAACCAGTTCTTCACCGATTTCATAGTAATTACCTCGGCTGGGCTGATGAGCGTAGAATGCTGCCGGTGTAGCATGGTTGAGGTTTACTGATGTGATGATGCCAACTTTGTAGTTGAGCTGTTTCTTCAGTTTTTCAGCAATGGTTTCATAGGGGATGGTTTTGGATTCATCCATATTGATGATACCGCTGTATGTCTTGTGTCCGGTCGCGAACGAGGTCGCAGTGGAAGCAGAATCCGGCGCAAAGGAAGTGGAATCAAAGGTTGTAGCAGAGCCGGCAATAGGGAATTCCATGAAAGAAAGCGGGATTCCGCCACTCAGAATGTCATCGGATTCCTGTAATTGACCAAGATAATCGGAAGCGGTCTGAAACTGAGGGTAGCTCATTCCATCACCGACAAACAGGAAGATATACTTCGGTGCGGATGCTTCATTCTGGGCAAAAACGCCACTAAAACTGGTAACAAACGCGCAGATTACCATGCAGGCAAGCAGTACAAAAGATACAATTTTTTTATTCATGAGAAAGAAACTCCTTTTGTTTTTTCTGTTCCCATTATAGAAAATGATTGTAAACAACAGGTAACCGCACTGATTTAATCCTGGAAAGTTCTTGTAAAAAAATGGGGAGCTTTTTATGGCTTGAATCATTGAATTATATTAATACTTTGTTTGAAAATCATGACTTTAAATGATGGATAGTATAATCAGTTTAAGTATGGAATTTTTATTATTAATATAAGGAGTTTATGATGATTTCAAAAAAAATGCTTGACGCAATCAATGAACAGATCAACCTGGAACTGAATTCAGCTTACATCTATTATGGTATGGTTGCCTATTTCGAGGCAGAAGATTATTCGGGTATGGCTCACTGGTTGAATATCCAGGCAAAAGAAGAACTTGAGCATGCCCAACGGCTGTTTGATTTTGTCAACGAAGTTGGCGAAAAGGTGACCCTGGGTGCATTGGACAAACCGAGTGTCGATTACAAAGATCCACTCGATGTTTTCAAAGCCGGTCTGGAACACGAGAAATTTATCACAGCCAGCATTCAAAAACTGTATGAGTTAGCCAAATCCGAAAAGCAGTATGCTGCTGAAGAAATGCTCCGCTGGTTCATCAACGAGCAGGTTGAAGAAGAGAATAACTTCAGCCATATCGTCACCCTGTTGGAACGTGCCGCAGGAAAATCCGGCAGCCTGATGATGATCGACGGGAAACTGGGACAACGCGAAGAGTAATCTCTTCCGGATCAGTAACAATTGAAAACCGCTCAAAAAATGAGCGGTTTTTTATCAATCTGTGCGATTTTCAGCGTCTTCGAGCAGCTGATCCAACGTCAGCGTTGGTTTCGCAATCACAAAAGTCTGGTAGGAAAACAGCCCCGGCAGAATCAAAATCAGGGCGCGGTTGATCGTTTGCAGGAACGCGGCAAACCAACGCTGATTAGGAAAGACTTTATGATAGGGCGCCGGAATTCCCCTGATCGCCAGGATCTTGTAGCCACGGTCTTTCAGCATCCGCAACAGCGAGCTGCGCGTGAACAGCCGCTTTTTGTTCATTTCGAGAATTCCCAATCTGCCATAGTTAAATTTCCCGAAGAACAAACTCAGTCGCGTCAAAATGAAGGCAACATTTCCAACAGAGATGATCATCTCAGGTTGCTGAGGCGCATACTTTTCACGTAACAACATCAGCAGGTTCTCAGGAGAATCCAGAAATTCAAGAATATCAAGCAACAAGACCGTGGTTGCCTTCGGTGGCAACTGCCAGGCAGCCAGCGTATCAAGATCGATTTGTTCAGTCGTCTTGGAATAAAACTTCAATTCATCGCTGACGACACGGTCAAAACTGTGAATTTCCTCTGTTTTCCCAATTAGTGCCTTTGCCAGGTGCCCCGGTCCTGCCCCAAGGTCAACCACCACAGCATCCTTTTCAATGCGCTCAAAGGCCATCCGATGAGAGCTGGGGAAATCCAACTTGGACTCATAGCGTTCGGTGCCGTCTGTAGCCTGACTGTAATCAAATTTTGGATTGTAAAAAAGTCCCAGGCGCATAATACGCGATTGTACGCAGGACTTCATGATTTTCCAACCATACTTAAAGCCATTCACACGACTGATTTCATCCCCATAACGAGTGGGGATCGGGATTTCGCCGATACGGAAGTGGTTATCCGTCAATTGAATCAGGATATCAGTATCGAAATCGAAATATTTGGAGGTATATTCCAACGGGATGCTTGCCAGAGCAGCTACGCGATATGCCCGAAAACCGGTGTGAAACTCACTCAGACGCTGCCCGAGCAACAGGTTCTCTCCCCAGGTGAGGATTTGATTGCCGATCCACTTGTAAATCGGCATTCCTCCCTGTAAAGCATCCTGTTTATTCATCATGCGGGAACCGAGCATCACGTCATACTGGTCATTCAGAATCGGTTCAATCATCTCATGGATCAGCTCAGGCGGATATTGACCGTCGCCATGGATCAGAATTACGACTTCAAAACCATGATCAATTGCATAGCGATAGCCAATCTGCTGGTTGCCACCGTAGCCTTGATTGATCGGGTTTACCAGATTCGTAATGGCGAGGTCGGTGTTGTTCCGCTTGAATTCCTCCACAACCTGATGGGTCTGATCACTTGAGGCATCATCGATCACCAGAATTTCAAATTCCGGCTGAAACTTGATTTGGGTTTTGATACGTTCCAGGACGGATGCGATAAACTGTTCCGCCTGATAAGCTACGACAAAAATCAGCGTTCTCTTCATATCATTTCGTTTGAGTCTGTAAATTAGACCGTTGTTCGATTTCTGTCCTTTCCGGGTAGATTCTGCGTCAAGTTTAGTAAGTATAGCTGAAATAATCTTTTTTTCACGCCCTGATGCTCTTTTTGGATTCTTGTTCAATCCCTGTTAGAATAGCGGAATGAAACAAAAATTGTGTCTGGTGAGGAAATTATTCCACGTCTCATGAGCAGTAAACATCATCTGGTACTCTCAGACATCCATGAAAATTCTAGCAGCATCCTGCGCTTTATCACCAGAGCGGAGACAGAATTTCCGAATGGATTCGATATCTGGTTGCTTGGGGATTTGTTTGGTCATCCGGATCAGTCCATCGGGGACTCCAGTTTTGATGAGCAGTTCCTCTCAACGATACAGCAACTGGAAAAGTACCATCCTAAAGGTGTTTTCGGCAACTGGGAGTACTGGTTAAATGACGAAGCTGGTGATTCTGCTGCTTCTCGGGCGCAACACCTGCAAGCGCTGAAAGAGAGGCGAGCTTTCCTGGCAAGACAACGCAATGCTCTCTTCAAGATCCTGTCTGACAGTGAAGTAATCACACTTCCGGCAGAGGATCCGGAATTCACGTTGTTTCATGGATGCAGCTTCGCTTGTCATGAAACAACTGAATACCAGGTGGCGCCTTGCGAATGCTATCTTTACCCAAAAGACCTCAACATCGTCACCAAACAGCTGTTTAGTGATTCAGGGAACCTGCCAACACGGCACTTTCTATTCGGTCATACCCATTTGCCCGGCTATTTCGTTTACGCCGAGACAACCGGAATTGCCCTTTGGATGCAATTCACGCCATCATTAACTGACCGTATAATAAGGTATGATAACGGAATTCAGCGGTTTGGGATCAATCCCGGCAGCGCAGGCGTTGCAACGCAAAGGACTCTGCGCACGGCTGTTCTGTTGGATACAGATGAAAAAACGTTTCGGTTTATTACCGATGAAGAGTCCGATTAAGAAATCAGGACGCTGCTGGTTGCTCTCCAATGGGAACCAGGCAGAGTTAGAGGAACAATGAATTTGGAAATATTGGAAAAAATGATCAAAGAACTGACGTTTGTGCGCATGCGTGACCGCCAGATTCCTTTGACGTTTACCGGCGGCAGGAGTTCAGGCGGATTTACCTCTGCTTTTGAATTCGCCAGTCCGGAAACGGATGAACGTTATTATTTGAAAGTGGTGGAGATCAGCGAAGGCTCGACCGACGAAATAGCGGTCCTGGGCAAAGTAAATCAAATTTTTCGCAATGAAATTTTATCGGAGCCAGACGCTGCCAAACGATTGAATTACATGCCGGTTCCTGAAATTTTGACCGATGATCCAGATCGCTTTAACGTCGAATTCATGCGCTCAATTGACCGCAGCCGCTATAAAATCCAGCTGCAGACCGCCGGTATTGGAACCCCGGCCGAAAAACAGCTGCCTGATTCGCTCAAAGATCGCCTGAAAATTGCGCTCGACTTTGCCAAGACGCTACGTTACTGCGCCAAGAATCGTTTTGCATATGTCGATATCAAACCGCTTGAGCATATTTACTGGGCACCGAGCGATAACGGCATCCGAATCACAGTTATTGACTGGGGGATCGCACGCGCCAATGCCTCGTCTTTCCTTTTGACTGATGACATCCGCAAATTCTGTATGTTCCTGCCCGAGTTGATTTACGGCAGGAAAATGCTGGATCTGATCAACCGCGGGAAATTTGAATACCCAATTCAGAAGGAAAATGATCCAGTTCTGGTGCGGTTGCTGGGGCAGTTGTCTTTTAATAACAATAACCCGCCGCTTAATGAGCGCTACGCAATCCTGTTAGGCGAGCTTTTAGCCGGTGTTTCCAATGAAGTCCGCATCCAGAATCGCTGTATTGAGGTTTGGGATGATATCCTGCGCCTGCTTAATGAAGCGATCGATATGGCTGGACGGACCGACAATAACGTTCAATCCTGGGAATCGCTGGCACGTGACGCCGAAACGCTGATTGATCGGGATGCGGAATCGTTCTCCGATTCCGATTTCCGCAAGAGCCTTGACCCCAGGTTGATCTCACTGGCATCCTACAAAGCCTGGCTGCTGCCGGAAATTCGCTTTTTGCAGCTTTGGTACGGCAAGATTGACCTGATTCCGCATCAGACCTTCGACCAGTGCGTGGCTTTCATTCTCGCTGGCGATGTCAGCGGGTTGGAGAAAGAATTTCAAACCGTTGTTACCCTGATCACCAGCAAATTGCCAAAAGTGAGTGGTAATGGTGAAATCAGTGCTGTATTATTGGAAAGTTTGACCCATACACAGACCGTCATTGAAGCCTGGAAAGCGGTCAACTATGCTGAAAAGGGCATCACCTCGCCCGAAATTTTCCAGACAGCTTACAGCTCTTCCAATTTGCGCGTCATTGACCCGCTGGTTGCCGAGATGTATCGCAAACAGAGTAAACTCGTGCAATCGTCCCTGAGCGAGCCCGAGTCTGAAGCAAAAGAAGCAAAACAAGCCGGGAAATCCGCGAAAATAGAACCTGAAAATGAGATAGTAAAGCCGAAAAGTGAAGCTGGCAAAAAAGCGCAGGCGCTGCTGGATGTCTTTTCGCGCAAGGAGACCTTTGCTGACCTTCGTTCGATCGGTTTTTTTGCTGAACTCAGCGAGCTGATCACCCGCTTCCCTAACGATCAACGGGAAATCGGTGAGATTCTGGAACCGGTTTTCACGTCACTCTTTTCCACGGTTGAAAACTGGATTGCCAAAGTCAATTCGGATCGCTTTGTGGTCTCGGATGAGGATTTGAACGCGATCGACTGGACTATCATGCTGCCGCAGCCGGTCGCAGACTGGAACGTGATGCGCAAAGGGCAGCCGATCCGCGTTTCCGAATACATCCGTGGGCAGTTGTTTGCACTGCAAAATGAACTGGCGCGTGCTTCAAGTGCCTCGATTGAACTAAACCTCAACCTGCAGGTACGTGACCTGTTACAGCGGATTAAGGCACTGCGTAAGAAACTTGACACCGAAAACATGGCGCAGTTCAAAGCGATTGTCGAAAATGGCGATTACGATACAGCCAAACAACTGATTGACTTGCACTATCTCGAAAATCCGCAGTTGTATGAGCGGCTGCGCACCGAAATGAAGCACCAGCAGGCTGAAGGGGACGATAAGAAGTCAATGGCGCTGATTAACTCGTTGCTGAATGACCTCTCCTCCGGCGGCGGCAACATGGAAACCGGGAAATACATCAAGAATCAGAACAACATCCCGTACATCAATCAGAAAATCTCTAGTTTCCGCCAAAAGAACGCTCAATTATTTGACATTCAGGATGAACTGATCCGCACCAAGAACCTCGCCAATGACGCGCGTAAAGCATCAGCAGATTCGAAACACATCACCATGATCAACGTGATCTTGCTGATCGTTGTTATTGTGATGTCAGTTGTGCTGCTGGCGGTGATTCTCGCCAAGAACTTCGGGCTGGAAAATACGGTTACCCGACTGGAGACCAACCTTGCCAGCTTCCAGGAAACTTACGAGGCAAACGAGAAAAAAACCCCGCTTCCGATTATCTTCCCCACCGCTATTCCACAGGCAACCGCCCTGCCAACGCAAACCTTGCCAGTTGCGCCTACTGTCAGCCAGACAGAAGAAATTCCGCTGACTGCTGATCCAAATCTGTCACCGGCTGACCGCCATCTGCACAGCCTGGTCGGCTCACCGGTAACATTCAACCTCGATGGCAATGTCGATCTTTTCAGCGATAATATGCTGACGGAGGATAAAAAGGTTGGAATCATCATCAACTATCTGCAAAATGTTAATGGAGTGCTGATTGGCTATAATGAACGGGCGATCAACCTGGAGATTCCATTCAACATTGGTCGATCGCAGATTTCTCCAAGCAACATGATGAATGTGGTGCGCGGAACCAATATCCGCCAGTATTCCGATGTTCCAGCTGAGACCACCGCGATTTTTATCACCCAGACAGAAGTGATGCTCACGTCCCCAGCCACCGATTGTACTGATTCGAAGTTCTCATTCTGTCATGGCACCATCTCGGTTTGGATTCCTCGTACCAGCATTGAATCGACCATAAAATAGTGAAAACTCCTGTATGGCAGCCAATTCTCAGGTAAATCGCATCACGCAGCTGATCCTCGGTTGGAAAATCGAGGAAGCTTCGCGTCTGCTTGAGATGCATCAATCCGACCTCTCAGTCAAGGCGATTTTTGAATTGCGCGGCATGATTGACCGCTATCAGGAATACAGCCATCTATTCGAAGATGCAGAAGCGATCGCCGTAAATGATCCTGCCGGTGCTCAGTTTATCCTCAATCAGATTGATGAAGAAGTACGCTTCACCTATCCGGGATATGAGACACTGATCTCCACCATCAGCTCTGAAAAAGACAAATCAGCATTGGAGCAGGCTCAGGCTGTCATTCGTGAAGGACGTGATGCAATCCTGCTGGAATTTAACAGCGCCAAAGCGTTGGAAAAAATTGAAACCGCCCGACAGATCTATCCCAACTGGGATCGGGTTCCCGCACTGCACGATGAAATCACAGCCACGGTCAGCCTACAGGAAAAACTGGCAAAAGGTTTATTCCTGCAGACAGAGGTCAGCGCACTGCGCGAAAAGGGCGGCTATGCTTCCTATCAGAAAGCAATGACCCTCATCAATGAGTACACTGCATTGGGTCTGGAGAGTCTGGGTATCGTGCTGTTTGATGTTGAAAAAGAGCGCGAAGACCTGCTGAAAATGATGACGCGCGCAGAAGGCGCCAGCTGGCACAACCGGCTGGAGGACGATGGCATCACCGCAGAAGTTCTGCGTCTGGAACAGTCAATCCGCTCGCTGGAGGATGCCGAAAGTAAAAATCTACGCGTACTATACAACAACAACGCGCGCTTGCTGATCCTGCTTTCGCAAGAGGTGCAGTCGCTTGAAGCAACCGACGAGCACGCCATTCAGGCGAACAATCGGATTGCAGAATTACGCAGTAAGAACCTCGCGATTGAAACCGAGATTTATCAGGAAGTCGCCCGCCGTGCCGATGGATATTGTGTTGCAGCTGAAAAAGCGCTTGAGAATGGCGAATTATCTTCGGTAGAAGTCAACATTCGGCTGGCAAGGGATGCCGGCAAACCCTCTGATGAGTTCGATTCGGCTGATTTCCTGGGTGAAGTCAATTTACCAACCACAACGCTGGATCAGATTCGCTCGCTCGAGGAACGTTATATTGCCACCCTCGAACGACGCAACCAGATCAGCGAAAAATATCGTCAAATCCGTGATGAATACAGCCGCGATGACAAACTGACAACCAACAAGCTGTTGCTATGGCAGAACGCTGCCGATGACCTGTATTTGCAGGATCCGCACACGCCGGGATTGGCGCAGTTCAGGGAAGACCTGGCACAGCGCTTCGCGGTGATCAAGACCTATACACTCGAAAAAGCGTTTAACGATGTCGATCGCTCAATCAGTCGCGGGGACACGGTTGAAGCCAGGAATAAGCTTGAATCGCTGAACGCGCTGCCATTGACTGAAGAAGAGCGTAAAATGCTGCGCGACCGTACAGTCGCAGTCAACAAGCTGGAAGATGTTGTCAACCAGGCAGAGGGACTGATGGCACAGGCTGCTCAGACTTATCAGCAGCTGACCTCGTTTTTCCCGTTGGATTCGAAAGCATCGGAAGAATTGGACGCTCTATACGAACAAATTTCCGATATATACCGCTCCAACAACCTTGAAGAACCACTGGGGCTGAAAGAACAGCGCGCCCGTCAACTGCAATCGCTGCAGCTGTTGAGCGAAAACAGCGATGCCTTCCGCATTCTGCGCGAAGCGCTCGATCATCAGATAATCACCATCGAGAGCATTAAAACCGCTGAAGGGCTCGAAAACTCCCCCGTAATATCCAACACAGAAGCGCGCGTTTTTCTGGCCCGGTTCTGGTTTTTCTGTGCCAAAACAGACAGCAATCTCCAGAATGTCCCGCGTTACCTTGCCAAAGCAACAGATTTTCTGCAGGACAGCCTTGAATCAGAATTAATCGAAGAAATCGCTTTCTTCCGGAAAAAGCATAACGAAGCTTTTGAAGAAGGCCAGCGTGTTAACTTTATTTTGGAAATGCTGCAGGGATTTATTGACAGTCACTCCTATGTTGAAGGGATGGATTACATTGCCAAAAACATCAGCGATGAAGATCGAAAAAATCCAATGCTTTACCAGACGATCGAAAAACTGGAACAATCCTACCGCATTTCTCAGTCTGAAATCTTTCTGGAGTCAGCCAAAAAGGCGCTGGAAGAGGGAAGACTGGCAGACGCCGAGACCGAAGTTGCCAAATCGATCGAATATTTCTACACAATCGATGCCGCCCGGCTCCAGAAAGCGATCACCAGCAGGCAGGACAGCGAGCAAAATGCTTTGCTTGAAGTCAATCGATTCCTTGAGAATGAGAATGAGGACATTGCGCTGCTGACAGAATCGGGTGCCGAGGAAATCCGCTATCTGTCTGACAGAATAGACGAGTTCGAGAAACAGGGGGTACGTGATAAAAAGACCTGGTCACGGATGGCTACAGCCCGGGCACGCATTAACCGGCTGAAAAATCACGAGACAGTCGAGTTCAACAGCCAGATGCTCCTGTTTGAGAATCAGCTCATGCTCGGAGAAGAAGGGATGAACTCCGCTGAATCGATCCTCAGCGAGATGGAATCGAAAATATGGATCGAAAATCGTGCTGATGAAATGCTAAAAGCGCGGTTGCGGCTGGAAGTGATTCGCAATGCCGGGCTCGCCCTTAACCAGTTAACCGAACAGGCTGAACGCTTTGTCCGCATGGGTGATTTTCTCTCTGCTGAACGGATTTTGCGCTCGTTTCGCCAGAATGCGGACTCCAATTGGCCGGATTGGCTGCAAATCAACAAAGAAAAAACAGAAGCACGCATTTCCGAACTGCGAAAAAAATACGAGCTGATTCAAAGCCGCTTCCGCGGCAGCGATGAGCAACCGGGCGAAATTCTTCTGGAAGTGAGGAATATCCTCAATCCAAAACAAACTGATCCCAACCCCAACCACCGCCTCAGCTACGAACTCGGACAATATAAGACCATTCTGGAGCGGGATATCCAAATTGATCCCGCTAAAAACAGTTATATTGGACAGATCGATTATCTGTTGGAACTGCTGCGTTGGGTAGAAAACTCGAACGATGTGATCCACGGAACCGGCTCAAAAGCAGGTGAACCCTCGATGGATGCGGTTTACAGCGTCCGTAAAGCCGGTCGTGATCTGTTTGAAAAGGTTCCGGCAGGGTTGGCAGCAGTTCAACCGACCTTCGCTGAGCGCAATAAATGGCTTGAGCAGCGCTCGCTGGTACAGCAACTGACAGCCCAGGTCAGGGAAAACCTGCGCAAAGGTGGACCCAAAAAACGCGATGAGAAAAACCGGATCGTTATCGACAGCGTACGGGAGCTGGAGCGAATGGAACTGCTGCCGCGCGAACAAGCCTCGGTCAAACAGATTCGCAGAAACCTGGAACGGCGATCCAGACGCAAAGGCTGTCTCTTTGGCGCCATCATCGGATTGATGTTGCTGGCAGGTGGTTTATATCTGGCTATACCTCAGCTGATTCCGCTGTTGACCCCCAGCCCGACGCTGTCACAGACGCCAACGCGCACTTACACACCTACGCGCACGCCTACCCTGACGATGATACCAACGATGACGCTGACGCTCACGCCAACCATGACACGAACCCCCAGCCCGACCTTCACGTTGACACCGACACCGATTGGACTGTCCGCACGCATTCTAAATTCCCGCATTGCGGTCTATGAATTGCCCGATGGCAACCGTGTAATGTTAAGTGAAGGCTATCTTGAGGTGGGATCAACGGTGGAAGTGATCCGCTTCTGCGAATCCGCCTTCCCGAAGGGTGAATACTGGGCGTTGATCGCTTATCCTTCTCAAATGCGCAATACCGGCTGGATCCGGATGCGTTCGCCGGAAACACCCGATTTTGTCTCGATTTCTCCCATCGGGGAACCGGTTGCGGATGTAATTCAACGCTTTGACTCGCTGCGGATTAACTGTCCGACGAATCCATTCCAGCCTATGCCGGGGGATGAAGCGACCGCAACGCCTACAGCAACGATCAGCGCTACGCCCTGAACTACTCTACAATTCCATAAAACTGAGGCAGCGGTTTGACTTTTTCCTGGCTTAGCACACAGGCTTCAGCCAATCTTGCGGCAGCCTGCTCAAAATCCTGCTCACTGTTGGCATGGATTGTGAAAAGCGGAGCACCTTTTTCAATGTACTCACCTACTTTCTGATGTACCAGGATGCCGACGCGATGGTCAATCGTATCGCTCTTCTTTTCCCGCCCCGCACCTAAAAGCACGGAGGTCTCACCGACCTTACGCGCGTTCACCTCTTTGACCCAGCCTTTTGCTGGAGAGAAGATGGTACGGATCACCGGCGCAAGCAGGAACTTTTCTGGATGATCAATATAGGAAGTATCCCCATGTTGCAGTCCGATCAATTTCCTCAAGCTTTCAAACGCACTCCCATCCTTTACCGAAGAAATTGCCAGTGCGCGACATTCATCCAGTGTGGGTTGGATTTTTCCCATCAACAGCAGTTGCGCTGAAGACTCAATGCAGTGATCGTAGAGATCGTGCGGAACCGGTTCGCCTTTCAAAAAAGCAATCGCCTCTTTGACTTCCAGAATATTGCCGACAGCTGATCCGAGCGGCTGGTTCATATCAGAAAGTTCCGCTTTTACCGTTCGTCCTGCCTGTTTTCCAATCGAAACCATCAGTTCCGCCAGTGTTCGCGCCTGATCGAGCGTTTCCATAAAGGCGCCATTTCCTACCTTCACATCCAGCAGGATCAAATGCGTTCCGGCAGCGATTTTTTTGCTCATAATCGATGAGGCTATTAACGGCATAGCCGGGACGGTGCCGGTAACGTCTCGCAATGCGTATAGCTTGCCGTCAGCTGGTGCCAGATCGACAGACTGACCGGAAAGCACTGTTTTGTGATCCTTCAACTGTTGCAGGAACTCTTCTTTGGTCAAATCCAGCTTGATTCCGGGAATTGATTCGAGTTTATCAATCGTGCCACCGCTGAAACCCAAACCACGCCCGGACATCTTGGCAACTGCCAGCCCACAAGCGGTAACGATTGGCTGCACGATCAACGTGGTTTTATCCCCCACGCCACCGGTGGAATGCTTGTCCACTGCCACATGAACCGCGCCATCCAGATCAAGCGTTTCGCCTGATTCAGCCATCGCAACGGTCAAATCGGCTGTTTCTTTCTCCGTCATCCCTTTACAAAGAACTGCCATCGCCCAGGCTGCAGCTTGATAATCCGGAATTTCATCACGGGTGTATCCATCGATAAAGAAGCGGATCTCCTCCGTGGATAACGCTTTTCCATCTCTTTTTTTGATGATGATATCAACAGCGTTCATAGAAACACCCTTGATTCAAGGTTTTGGAATTGGAAACCAGATCGACGGATTGAGTCCCTGTTCATCGACTGGAATTCCCTGTCCGGTGATTTTCGGCACACCGCCAATGCAACGCCACTCATAAGGAGTCTGGCTTCCAGTCACCGCCTGGGGAAGGGTTAACCCTTCCATCTCAGCCTTCCTGCATTCTTCTTCAATTATTGCGGAAGGTGTCATGTTGAGATCATAGACATTCAAGCAGGTTTGATAAGCGGATGCGTCGCATCCCAGCACCTGACCGGATGCGCAGCGCCAGATTACATTATGCGATGCCCGTTCATCTTCAGGAATGTTTAACATTTCCAGAACCAACTCGCGAATCACGGTTGGAGAAGGCGTACCTGTGTATTCTTTTCCATAACTGTTAATAGTCCCAACGGCATTGCAGTATTGCCAGGGATCTTCGAAGGTGGTTCCCTCCGGGATTGGAGTGCCGCCTTCGGGAGCGACTGCGGTACCTTCAACCGGCAGCGTATCAGTAAACACATTCCCGTCATCCTTCTCTGTCACGTTATCCGTGACAGTAGAAGTCGGCTCAACCGTTTTACCCGGCAGATTTCTGACGCAGGCAGGCAAACAGAGTACCACCACCAGAAAAAAGATGAAACGTTGAATTCGGTGCTTTTTTTGCATGAGAATCCTTTATGAAACAGGTCAAAATCCTTACTTTAGTATATCCTAAAAGAAAGCGCCCTCGAATTGATGCTCACTGCATATTGCGTATATGCCTAATAACAGCTGAGCACGATATCGTATAAAATAAACAGAAGAAAGGGCACGCGCTGAAATGAACCAGGAAGAAATCAAGAGCATCATTCATGGGATTTTACAGGGATCCATCCCGCTTGAAGAAGGTGCGCAGCAGATTGAACGCGGATTTTCGGAACCGGTCGGATCATTTGCAGTTTTGGATCATCAACGCGCTGCACGTACCGGTTTTCCGGAAGTGATCTATGGACCAGGCAAAACCACAGATCAGATCATTAAAATTTTCCGGCACCTACAGGTAAGAAATTCCACCGTGATGGCAACGCGGATCGAGCGTCCAGTTGCGGACATCCTGTTGAAAAGCCTTCCTGATGCTACCTATAATGAGGCGGCAAAGATTCTTTATGTATGCAGCGAATCCCCCACCCGCGAAGGAATCACGGTCGTAACTGCGGGTACCGGCGATATCCCGGTTGCGGAAGAAGCAGCGCTCACAGCCGAGCTGATGGGAAATCGCGTTAATCGGATTTTTGATGTCGGAGTTGCCGGCATTCATCGATTGTTCAATCGGCTGACTGAAATCCGGCAGGCACGGGTTATCATCGCTATAGCTGGGATGGAAGGGGCGCTGGCAAGCGTTATTGGTGGACTTGTAAGCTGTCCGGTAATCGCAGTCCCTACCAGCATCGGTTACGGTGCGAATTTTCATGGGGTCACCCCCTTGTTGGCAATGTTGTCGAGCTGTGCCAACGGGATCGGTGTGGTCAATATCGATAATGGTTATGGTGCCGGCTGCCTGGCAGCCCGGATCAACCGCCTGTCAGATCATGGAGCAGCGTGAGCGTGATCCTCTTGGAAGATGGTGTACTCCAGCAAAGATACGACGCGCTGGTGGCAATCATTCGTGCGGCAGGTTCTGCCGTAGTTGCCTATTCCGGTGGAGTGGACAGCAGCCTGCTGACATTCCTTGTTTCGCGCGAGCTGGGCAGGAAAATGCTGGCGCTTACGATCACAAGCGAATTTGACAACCCCGGCGCAATCGCGGAGGCTGTTGCTTTTGCAGAAAAACACGCCATTCCTCATAAAATTCAGCCGTTGCAATTGCTGACGAACGAGCGAATCGCAACCAATCCGGTGGATCGCTGCTATTACTGCAAAAAAACAATTCTGCAAACGTTAAAGCATTATGCTGAAGAGCAAGGCTATGCGCATGTGATGGAAGGACAGAACGCAGACGACGCAACAGAGTACCGCCCTGGCAGTCAGGCTGTAAAGGAAACCGGCACACTGAGCCCATTGATGGATGCTGGTCTCACCAAAGCTCAGATTCGTGAACTGTCATGCCAACTGGGTCTGGAAACCTGGGACGCTCCCTCTTCACCCTGCATGGCAACCCGCATCCCACATGGCACGACGATTGAGCCGACTGCGTTGCGAATGGC
The DNA here is from genome assembly GCA_012799995.1 of Chloroflexota bacterium. GTDB lineage: Bacteria > Chloroflexota > Anaerolineae > Anaerolineales > Anaerolineaceae > Flexilinea. Next base: position 25,104 of record JAAZKE010000046.1, read on the forward strand.
TGCTGAGGCAGAGGCTTTGCTCGCTGAACGGGAATTCTTCGACAGCCGCGTGCGGGTTTACGGCTTAATGGCGTCGATTGAAGTAAAAGAGTCGGAACTAGCTGCGCTATTCGGGCAGCGAAAAGAGATTATAGAGCAGTTCCACCAACTTGGATTCAAACAGATCAGCCTGAACCTGGCCGGATATGTTCGCGGCAACCTCTCTCAAGGTCTGATCGATTCCACAAATGAGTAAAAAACATAGAATTCTAAAGGGGACGAAAACTTCTTCTCGAAATAAAAGCCGTAATTAAACGAAATCCATGGAAAACACAAACGACACCCATCAACAAAATAAAGTGCGCTCTTTTTTCAAGATCAGCGCGATTGAAGGGATTCTGTGTGCTCTGATACTCGCATTTCTGCCGGGTGGAAGCGGTTCAGGTTCGCTCTTCAACTTTTCCCTCTCCAAATCGCTGTTGATTCTTTTTTGCCTGATTCTTGCGCTGGCGCTGTGGTTGATGAGCCGCAACACCATGCGAACAAAGTTGATAACGGAACAGCTGCAGCGATCTGACAGGCTCCGTTTCCTGATACCGGTATTCACAATCCTCTTCATCTTCGCAACTGGATTCAGCCTGCGCATGATCTGGCTGCTTTATCAAACCACAGGGATCTTTCGCTGCAGAGTGCTGTTTGAGCGCCTGCTGCCGTTGTCGGTTTGGCTTGGATTGATCGTGCTCCAGCTGCTTGTGCTGGTCGCCAGTCTGAATGATGGCTGGAAGAAGATACGAGTCCTAATTGACCCCAGACAGCTCAGCCTTTTTGTCATCCTGGCTACCCTGGTGGCGATCATCACCGGACTGGTCGCTTTCACGCGCGTAGGGCTGGAAAAGGACAATGCATTCTTCGGCAAACCAACCATTCCGCTGCTCGAATGGCATATCGGATTGGCAATCATCGTGATGTCCCTTTGGCAATTAATCCGTTTGAACAGGAAGGCGAGTGAGTCTCGAACCCGTCTGATAAAATGGCTCCCCCTGATCATCTGGCTGGTTGCGGTGGCACTCTGGCTGGGGATTCCAAACCAACATGGATTTTTTTCGCCCGCTGGACGAGCGCCTAATTTTGAGACTTACCCATTTTCAGATGGGTCTTTCTACGGTCATTACGCCCGCAGCGTCGCTGCCGGGATGGGCTATAAAGGGACGGATATCCCGCCGCGTCCGCTCTACATTCTGTTTTTAGCGCTTTTTCATCTGATTGGCGGGAACAACTACGATTCAGTCATCCTGATTCAGACGCTGGTGCTGGCGTTTTTGCCGGTGATGCTTTACCTGATTGGCAAAGAGCTTCACGGCGTACCAGCCGGGCTCGGGGCTGCATTGGCGTACATCCTGCGCGAAACCAATGCCATCCTGAGTGCGCCTTTCGCGCACAACGTCTCGACGACCAAGTATTTCTTCAGCGATCTGCCAACCGCTTTGGCAGCGATGTTTTTCCTGTGGAGCCTAATCCGCTGGTTAAAAGCATTACGGGAAGGCTCACAAAATGCCCGGCTTTACGTGGTTGTCTGCGGTGGAGGACTGGGATTAATGACCCTGATTCGTACTCAAAGCCTAGTGCTGATTCTGATCCCCCTGTTCGCGATTATCCTGTATCGATCTATCAGGATCCCTGAAAAAGGGAAACAGCTGGCGCTTTTTCTGGTCACCCTGTTTTGCTGCCTGCTGCCGTGGTTGGTCCGCAACCAAACCATCACCGGGAAAATGGTGATGGATCATCCCGCCACCCAGACAGCGGAAATGGTCGCCAGTTACAACATCGGTAAGCTCGACATGGCACGTGAGCCCGGCATGAACGACGGTGATTATTCTGCCAAACTGACCGGTGTGCTAAGGGAGTCGATCCGCAAACATCCAGCAGAAATCGGACATTTCATCGCTGATCACTTCTTTAATAACCTGATCTCAGCATTTCGAGTCTTTCCGATTCGCGATTCACTCGAATCTGCTCAGGAGCTGCAGCGACCGACCACCGCCTTCTGGGAAATGCTGGACAACAACCAGTTATGCGGGCTCCCTTTAGCCGCTTTTTTGCTGGCAGTGTTGGTTGTATGTTGGGGAGTTTCAGCTACCTGCCGCAAATTCAGCATGATTGGCGCGTTGCCAATGCTTGCCTTTCTGCTTTTCAACCTGAGCACCGCGATCGGTCGATACTCCGCAGGAAGGTACCTGATCCCCATGGATTGGGTGCTGTTTGTCTGCTTCTTCATTGGCATCGCTGACTGGCTGGAGGCAATCCTGACGTGGAGCAGAAACCTCGCGGGAAATTCAGACCTGCCCAAAATGGGAGTAAACCCTCCGTTGGTCAAGTCACACAGCGGAAGCTGGACCACCCTGATGATCATATTCCTGCTGGTTGGGCTGGCTGTGCCAATCGTTCCAAAGTTGATTCCGATGCAATTTCAACCCGCTACTAAAGCTGAAGTCATCGAAAAACTTTCTTTGAATTCCTCAGAATCCTCCGCTGGCAACGCACTTCTCACGAAGGCGATTGCGCTCTATCCGCGCTATTATGCTGCCGGGGAAGGTGAACCGGAAAGTGCCAAACAGGGTTATGGCGTTGAACCATACGGGCGGTTGATCTTCCTGATTATCTCCCCCGAACATTTCGGCACGATTGAGCTCCTGCTTGATGAAGCGCCCGCTTTCTTCCCGGACAACGCCACCGTCTGGCTGGCGGGACATGGACAGGGTGCGACCTCAATCGCTGACCGGGTACTGGTGGAAGATGGGAACAATTCCGTTCTTTACGAGGGCACCCCACTTGATCTGAGCTGTCCCAACAAAGTTCCCTGAGGAGTTTGATAGAATGAAGACAGTCATGAAAAGGCGGAGGAACAGATGAAATTTCTGATCGCAGGCTACGGATCAATCGGCAGACGGCATTTACGCAACCTGCAAACGCTTGGGCAGCACGACCTGTTGTTGCTGCGTAGCCATCGCAGCACCTTGCCAGAAGAGGAAATCAAAGATATCCCGGTCGAGACGACCGTTGCGGATGCGCTGGCTCATCAGCCCGACGGGGTGATTATCGCCAACCCGACTGCGATGCATCTGGATGTGGCGATCCCGGCAGCAGAAGCCGGATGCGCCATTCTGATGGAAAAGCCAATTTCCGATCATTCTCCAAAGTTAGATCACCTGCAAAAGATTTTATCTGATCACCCCAACCGTTTCCTGATGGGGTTCCAATACCGCTTTCATCCGGGGCTGCTGCGTGTGCGTGCCTTGTTGGAGCAGGAGAAAATCGGTCGACCGCTTTCATTTCACGCTACCTGGGGAGAATATCTGCCGGATTGGCATCCCTGGGAAGATTACCGCAGGAGTTACAGTGCCCGTGCTGATCTGGGCGGAGGGGTGGCGCTGACCTTGTGCCATCCGTTGGATTACGCGCGCTGGCTTTTTGGAGAAGTGTCTTTGATCTGGGGTATCAGCACTAAAATATCGGATTTGGAAATTGAAGTGGATGACCTCGCTGAGATCACGCTGCGCATGCAGAATGGCATGGCCGGAAATGTGCATCTCGATTACTATCGCCGTTTCGTCCGCCATGATCTGGAAGTCGTTGGCACGGAGGGTGTGATTCATTGGAACAACGCTGACGCACTGGTAACGCTGCAAACGGTTGAACAACCAGAATGCGTGACACTCGCTCCGGAGGTACCCTTCGATCGCAATGACCTCTTTCTCGCTGAAATGAAACACTTTATCGCTATTTGTGCAGGTGAGACAGTGCCTTCCTGCACTTTCGAGGACGGCTTAAAGGTGGATCAGATGGTATCTGCGCTTAAACAATCTTCTGCCGAAGGCCGTCAAATTCATTTGGATTGAACACATAAGGATTCCTCTGAAACGACAACACTGGCTCCCGATTCTTCTTTGGTTCACCTCGCTGGCGGTTCTTTTCACCTGGCCTTTAGCACTGCATCTAAAAGATCAGATTGTCGGGCAGATCGGTGACAACGTTTATTTCATCTGGCTGATTGGCTGGTTCAAAAAAGCACTTTTTGAAATCCGCGTCAATCCCTTCAATGTGTGGTTCCTCAATTATCCGGAAGGCTGGAGCCTGGCGGCGACTGAAATTGCTCCCGCACAGTTGCTGATCGCACTGCCATTCAGTCTGATTGGAGGAGAGACTTTCGGTTACAACATGGCAATGCTGATCAGTTTTATCCTGGCGGGAATGCTGATGACCGCCTGGGTGCACCATCTGACAAAGTCGATCACTGCCGGCGTTGTCGCCAGTACGATTTACGCCTGTCTCCCGTACTGGCAGATGCATTTTCTGGCAGGACACCTGAACCTGTGTGGAACGCAGTGGATTCCGCTGTTCTTCCGCGGCTGGTTTGATTTGCTTAGGCCTGAGCAGGATACGCAGCCAAAACGATCTGCTTTCTTTGCAGCACTTGGTCTTGGGTTAACAGCGCTCACATCGCAGTACTACTTTTTTATGATGGTCTTCACAGCTGCGTTGATTGGTTTGATCTTTTGTCTCAGTCAACGCTGTCGACTCCTGAAAAACCGG
>JAAZKE010000047.1 GCA_012799995.1 Chloroflexota bacterium
CATTGACATGGCAGTCATGATGATGGGTGTAGATGATTGCTTTGACGGGTTTCTTGTCGAAGATATTGTCCAGATTGGCATTGTATGCATTCTTGACCTTCTGTGCCGCGGGAATGCTCTCACCGGGGTCTACGACAATCAAGCCATCGACGCCCTCGATAAGCACGGGATTGTCACGGTTGTATCCTCTGGCAACCCAGACGCCGTCTGTTACTTTTAACACTGCGGCTGGAAAGAACTCCTCATACTTGGCCAGGAGCGTCGGATGGACGGGTACTGTCTCCGGTTCATATGGCACCGATACTGCTCCAGGTTCTTGTGCCGCTACGCAAACAGCTGTCCCGACCAGAGCCAGGATGGTCACGAGGACCAAAAGTTGGAATTTCGTTTTCATTACCTTTCTCCTTATATTTTGTACATCGATCGATGCACGGCGAATGTTTCACCGTACTTTGTTTCCGCATAGCCGTTTCTATTCTTGTCCATAGTCTCCCTTCCCAAGCTCACCCCTGATTCGGGTAAGTTCGATCAGGTTCGAAAGCTTTCGATAGCTCCTTCTTTCTAGTGGGTATCCATTACCTCGGACGCCAGTATTCGCAGGGTGGCTGACCGCCGTTCGCTCAAGAAGGCAAACAATAGCTCCAAGTTAGAGAAAAATCGGCGCTCAACGGTATGCGGGCGTTCAATCACATTGTTGGTGCGAATCCGCAACCAATGTTCATATGGGGACTCCATATAGGTCAGTGTGTCCACTATGCTGTCTTCAACCTTCCTGGCCGCTTCAGGCAGTTTCATTGTCATCAGGTCTACAGCAACCTGCCGCGCTTTTTCACGGGCAGCTGCCTTGCTTTCCTGGGCATGAATGGCTTTGAGCATTTTGGCCACTAACTTCGTCTTGCTCCGCGGCGTGACTGAGAATACGTTGCTGTAAAAGTGAACAGTGCAGCGCTGATATTTCGCCTGTGGAAATACCTCAGCGACCGCTATTTAAAATAAAGATTTTGGATCAGATCAGGAAATATGTTCCTTCCTGATCTGATCATTTTTCTCCTCATGAGATTAGTCCCTGGACATCAGGCGCATAAATGGCGGTATATCCAGTTGGTCTTTTTTGTCAAAGTCTGAGCTGTCAGAACCACTCTTGACACCAACTTCAACCGGTTTTTCTTTCTTCTCGCTCAATTTTACTGCGCTTGTGCGGATGGAGTTATCGACTGTGGGTCGTTTCCCAAACAGTGCATCGGTATAACTCATTTTGGAGGCCTGGTAGATTGAGCCTACTCCTGAATTTTGGTCATAGCCGGTACCAACAACCGTGACACGAACTTCGTCTTTCATTTCAGGATCGATGACAGCACCGAAGATGAAGTTAACATCTGGATGTGCGCTTTCCTTGATGATTGCAGCAGCCTGGTTGACTTCAAACAGCGTCATATCTTCACCGCCAGTGATATTGAAGAGAATTCCACGGGCGCCATCAATGGTGATGTCCAGCAGGCGGTTGGAGATGGCCATTTCGGCGGCATCCTTCGCGCGGTCATCGCCGGTACCTTTACCAATAGCCATCAGCGCAGCGCCACCTTCGGACATGATCGCTTTTACATCTGCGAAGTCAAGGTTGATCAGGCCGGGGACGGTGATCAGTTCAGAAATACCCTGGATGCCCTGGCGCAGCACATCATCGGCCTGCGAAAAGGCATTCTTCAGCGTAACTTTCTTGTCAACAATTTGCAGCAGCCGGTCATTGGGAATCACGATCAACGTATCAGCATGATCTTTCAGATTGGCAATGCCCTCTTCTGCGGATTTCGCACGGCGGGGACCTTCAAATGCAAACGGTTTGGTGACAACGCCGATGGTCAGCGCACCGATTTCGCGGCAGATTTCTGCAACAACGGGGGCAGCGCCGGTTCCCGTGCCGCCACCCATACCAGCGGTGATGAAAACCATATCAGAGCCGGAGAGGGCTTCACGCAGTTCATCGCGGGATTCCTCAGCAGCCAGATGACCAACTTCAGGATTTCCGCCTGCACCCAGACCACGGGTGGCTTTATCGCCAATGCGAACGCGCTGTTCCGCCTTGGAGGCAATCAACGCCTGCGAATCGGTATTAATGGCTATAAATTCCAAACCTTGCATTCCTTCGCTGATCATGCGATTAATTGCATTGCAGCCTGCGCCGCCGACACCAACTACCTTTATTCTTGCGTAACTTTCACCAAAATCCTGAAATCTTTCCATCGTTTCCTCTTCTTTCTCTAATCAATCAATACCATTGCAGTAGTATTTTTATCTATAAGGGTGCGAACCCTTTCATCCACTTTCTAAGGCAGCAAATTGCGCAAGATACGCTTCAATTTATCGAATGTGCTGCTGATATCCTTGGGGGCAGGCTGGCCATCAGGCGTATCCTGAATCAACATCGACCAGTAGAGCAACCCCACTGCGGTTGAATAGGCCGGACTGTCAAGCTGATCGATCATTCCGGTGAGATTTTCCGGTTTTGCCAGGCGAACTGGCATATTCAGCACTTCGCTGCCCACTTTATCAATACCGGACAATAAACTGCTGCCGCCAGTCAAAACCATCCCAGCTGGCAACAGATTGTCATAGCCGGAACGTTTGATTTCCTGCAGTACCAGCTGGAAGATTTCTTCCGTTCGCATATGAATGATTTTTGCCAGTTCACGGCGATTGAATTTAGCGGCTTCCTCACGCCCAAAGGTGCGACTGTAGAAGTATTCCTCTTCGCCGATGTAGTCCGGCATGGCATGACCGTGAATCTTCTTGATCTCTTCTGCCTGCGTCAGTGGCAGGTGAAATGCCTGGGCGATATCGTTGGTGATGTGAGAGCCGCCCACCGGAATCACGTTCGTGTGCCAGACGTCACCATTGATATAGATCGCCAAATCAGTGGTACCACCGCCGATGTCGCAGACGACAACACCCATCTGTTTTTCGATATCGGTGAGTATCACCTCGCCATCTGCGAGCGGATTCAAAACAAATTGCTTTACGTCGATTTCGGCAGTCATGATGCACTGGCGCAGGTTTTCCACGGAAGATGTAGAAGCGGTGATGATATGCGCTTCTGCATCCAGTCTTGAGCCAAACATTCCAATGGGTTGACGGATTCCTTCGACGCCATCAACGCTGAATGAGCGGTGCAGCCTGTGAATGATCATGCGGTTGTGAGGCATCGGAATTGCTTTCAACGCTTCAGAAACCCGTCTGATATCGTATTGGTCGATGACGCCTGCTCCAATACCGGTTGTGGCTTTGTTGTTGAAGGATGAAATGTGCGTTCCAGCAACGCTGACGATCGCATTGGTGATCTCCAGTCCCGAAGTCCGTTCGGCCTTTTTCACAGATTTGGCAATCGAGTTTGCCGCCTGTGGAATATCGATTACCGTCCCTTTACGGATTCCATTGGAAGGTTCGATGCCAACACCCAGGACACGGATGCTGTTTTGAGCATCGATCTGGGCGATCAGCGTACAAACTTTGGTGGTTCCTACATCAATTGCAACAATGATTGTTTTTTCCATCACTTCACTCCGAAAACCGATAATAAGGGGCACCTGGAAATTCAAGGCTCAACATTTCCGGAAAAATTTCTTCCTCTTTAAAATAATTTGCCAGGCTCTCAGCCATCTTCAGTTTTTCATCCAGGTCGTTGCTGTCTCTGCCCAGCCACAGCGTAAACTCGCCTTTCGTCATCCAGCCATAGCCATTTTCATAGGTATAAAAAAGCGTCCCATCCTCCGGCTTGACTGCATAAATATCTTTCAGGGTCTTGAGCATATGGGGCGTGAAAGATTCAGGCACCTTTCGGTCAAATTTATTCCGGGCTCCGGGAAAGCTGTTTGCCAATACGTACATCATCTCGCTGGGCTCGGTCAGTTCTTTCATTACGATTCCCTGATCATCCACCCAGAATTTGCTGCCACCGAAATCCCATTCCAGAATTGGTTTGCGTTGTTCCAAAGTAATATCCACATGATTGGGAAACATAGCCTTGACTTTAACATCTTTCGCCTCGGGATACCGTTTCAAAAGCGTCTGTCGAATTGATTCCGGGTCAACCATGAACAGTGGAATGGAACGTAGCCCGGTATAATAGGTGATCTCTTCGAGATTGATCAGGTTTGACCCCGATACAGTAGGTTTTGAGACTCGAAATTGCGGCATGGTCGCCAACGCAAACGCTGACAGTGCTAAAAGCACGAGCAATATCCCCGAAATCCAGCGAACGTTCACCTGGCGCCGCTTTGCCGGTAACACAGCGTCATCTTTGTCCGCTTTCCAATAGATTTTTCGGGTCTGCAGAGGTGCCTGAAGATCGGCATTAATCCGTTTTCTGTTGCGCTCTCTGCTTCGATTAATCATGCTCATTCCTTTTCTTTCTTCTCTGTCCCGCTTTATTGCACTTCGATTTCACTGGTAAGATCAATGCCGAACTGTTTGTGCACTTCGGTTTTGACGATGTTCATCATGCTCAGGAATTCGCTGCTGCGAACACCGGGATATGTAACGAAAATATTGCCGTGAAAATCAGCAATCTGTACGTTACCGATCCGTTTCCCACGTAAACCGCATTCGGTGATCAGTTTTCCGGCGTAATTTCCCGGCGGATTCTTGAAAACCGAACCGAGCGACCCTTTTTTACCAAAATTAAATTTCATTCGCTTTTCAGAAATTTCAGTAATTTTTTTCTGAATCAACAGCGGATCACCGACTTTCAGAGTGAAAGTGCCGCTTACCAACGTTCCTTTTATCTCCCCGCTTTTGAGCACGCTGATCCGGCATCCAAACTTCATTTCCTCATTGGACAAGGTGATCAGTCGATTATTCTCAGTCAGCAATTGAACGGAAACCAGAACGTGGGCGATATCGCCTTCGTAGGCTCCTGCATTGCCATAAATTGCTCCGCCGACACTGCCGGGAATTTTGGTTGCCCACTCCATGCCAGTCAGGTTGAGCTGGGCAGTTTTATTGACGAACTCATCCAGCTTCATACCTGAGCCGACTGTAACCAGCACCTGATCGTCCCTGCGTTCAACGCGCATACCGCTGCTGCGGTTGATCACCAGTAACCCGTCATATCCGGCATCGCTGAAGAGAATGTTGGAAAGCCCGCCAACCACCTTTACCAGTCGTTTTGAAGCCTGATAATCTGTGACAATATCGATCAAGTCGGTTTGATTTTTTGCGATGTAAATTTCACGTGCAGGGCCGCCGCACAACGCATTCGAGTACATGGCGATCGATTCCCCCTTTCTGATTTCAGACCGGATGGTTTGCAGGTTTTTCTGCTGCAATCTGCGCAGTGCTTCCGGTCCGATCTTGTTGGCGTCCCCTGCAGAAAGGGTGACGATCGTATCTCCGGGCTGTAACAGCTCCGTCAAGATTTCAATCGCTTTTCCTGCAGTATCGGCCGATAAGGCCTGGGGAGAATTGAAGCGAATTTTTGCCATCAGGTCGTCCAGGCCAAAGTCTGTTTGTTGTTCGCGTGATGCATAAATATTGGTCACCAGCAGCAGATCTGCATCAGTAAAGGATTCAGCAAAGCGCTCAAGCAGCAGCTTGGTGCGGCTGAAAGTGTGCGGCTGCCACAGTGCGATGATGCGGCGATTTGGCAATGCGTTGCGTGCAGCGCTCAAGGTGGCTTTAATCTCAGTCGGATGGTGACCGTAATCATCAATCACGGTGATATCGTTCCACTCAGCGATTTTCTCAAAGCGCCGCGCGATGCCGCTGAAGGTTGCGAGTTCGGCGGCGACTTCGTTCTCATCTGCGCCGATCTCCGCAAGCATAGCAAAAGCTGCGGTTGCGTTCAACACGTTGTGATTTCCAGGGATCTGAAGTGAAACCGGATAAGTGTTTCCAGCACGCGTCACTATGAAGCTAAATCCTCCCTGATGGTTGGGCTTTTGGTCGCAGCAACGTACAAGTGCTTTTTCCGTAGTTCCATATCCGATTGTCTGAATTCCAGCTTCCAAACCTTCCATCAACTTAAGCTGATTGGGTTCATCAGCGTTGTAAATCACTTTTCCGTTTGGTTTTGTCTGGTGAACAAATTTCGAAAATGCCTCGAAATAGGAAGATTCGGTCTGAAAGCAGTCCGGATGATCATGCTCAACCCGGGTAAGGACGGTAATTTCGGGATAGAGCCCGAAGAACATGTAATCGTATTCATCGGCTTCAATCACAAACCAGTCGCTGCTGCCATTTGAGCCATTCTTTCCGAGTGATTTTGGCGTGCTGCCGATGATATAGCCAGGTTTCATCCCCAAAGCGCTCATCAGCCAGGTAATCAGCGACGTGGTTGTCGTCTTTCCATGAGTTCCGGCAACCGCAATCACTTTACGATCTGCCAGCAACAGCTTGAGGAATTCATTGCGATGATAGACTGGCAGACCTTGTTCACGGGCAGATTGCAGCTCAGGGTTGCTGGCTGGGATAGCCGAACTGCAAATTACCAGCTCAGTATCGCTCAGATTTTCGGCAGCGTGCCCGATTTTGACATCGATGCCGGCTTCTTCCAGTATTGCGGAGATATCCGATCGGCTGCGATCCGATCCGCTGACAATTGCTCCCTGTTCATTCAATACGAATGCGATTGCTGACATTCCGGTGCCGCAAATGCCGATAATAAAAATCTTTTTCCC
>JAAZKE010000048.1 GCA_012799995.1 Chloroflexota bacterium
GAATTCCAAAAAGAATTGATTGCGTATTTGGATTACTACAACAATAAAAGAATTAAGGTTAAACTGAAAGGACTGAGCCCCGTTGCTTACAGAACTCAGTCCTTATGTTTTACTTAATTTCCGTCCATCAAACGGGGTGCACTACATTCTCGACGCCTTTTTTTTGAATAATAGTAGAGTTAGTAACATAATTTTTATCAAAGGTTGTTGCTGGAACAGCACCACCGTATATTCTCTTAACAAGATTTTGATCTTGCAAAAACTCTAAATCCCGTCTTGCAGTTTCGTTAGAAACATTAAATGTTTTTACAATTTCAGATATTTTAATAATCCGATTCTTATCAAGAATATCCAGGATACATATCTGGCGTTCTGTGGCTAACATTTAAATTTCCCCTCTATATTCGATTTTTATAAATCATAGCTCAAATAAAATTACGATAAAATATATGATGAATCTGCAAAAATAACCAGTCTAATTAAATTAGATCTATTCTCTATTATTCAGAAAACTACCTTGTCCACACAACAATCAAATTTTATGACAGCAAACAAAATGTCCCGGGGCAATTTCCTTGTTATGAGGAATTTCTCGCATACAATATTCATCTGCTTCCATACACCTCGTATGAAATAAACATCCTGTAGGTGGATTGGCGGGATCAGGTGTATCACCGACTTTTAAATCTAAATTAAATCCCTCATCAGAAATTCCTTTTTTGATACTTGGTGCAGATTTTAATAAAACATTTGTATAGGGATGTTTTGCATTTTCATAAATTTCGGCACTAGAGGCAGATTCAAGAATCTTTCCACAATACATAATCACGATATGATTCGCGATTTGACGGACGACTGCAAGATCATGAGCAACAAATAACATTGATAAATTATATTCTTCCTGAAGATCCATTAGAAGGTTGAGCACCTGGGCTTGTAAGGAAACATCTAATGCTGAAATCGGTTCATCGGCAAGAATGAGTTCAGGACGTTCAACTAACGCGCGGGCAATATTTACTCTTTGACGTTGTCCGCCTGATAGCTCATGGGGGTAACGTGTGCAATACTTTGGATCCAAACCAACTTTATTCATCGTTTCATGAATAATTTGTAGGCGTTTATTTTTATCCTTCATACCGTTGATTATTAATGGTTCTTCAAGTGATTCCTGAACAATAAAACGAGGGTGTAATGCACCAAGTGAGTCTTGAAAGATCAATTGCTGTTTTTGTTGCAACAATTTCCGTTCAAGAGCCGTCATTTCTGATAATTTCTTACCTGCAAAAATAATTTCTCCTTCTGTCAAATTTTCAAGACCAACCAACAATCGTAATAAAACTGATTTGCCACACCCTGATTCACCCACTAATGCAAGCGTTTCACCTTTATTAATTTTAAAACTGACTCCGTCAACTACATACTTTGTTGCCACTAATTTATTAAACAACCCTTTACGGATCGGATAATGTTTTTTCAAATTTCGAATTTCCAGAATTGATTCTTCCATATGTGTCTCCAATTTTAAATCTGCGTGTCTTGGTTTGTTTGATAATTAATCTGTGGATAATGGCATGCAATCTTACGATTCGGGCGAATTTCTACGAGATCTGGAACCTTCTCAAAACAAATATCTTGTGCAAATTCACATCTATTTGAAAAAGCACAACCTATAGGCAAATTCATCATATCCGGCGGGAATCCTGGAATAGACTTCAGCCTCTTGGTTTTACGTGCTTCCAGAAGAGGAACCGATCGAATAAGACCAATCGTGTATGGATGCATTGGATTCAGAAGAAGTTCTTTTTTCGGTGATGATTCCACACAACGACCGGCATACATTACAAAGATATCATCCGAAAATTGTGAAACTACCCCAAAATCATGCGTAATAATAATTACGGAAGTTCCAGTGCGTTCCTTTACATCATTCAATGCCTCAATAATTTCAGCTTGAATTGTAATACCTAAGCTGGTTGTTGGTTCGTCAGCTATTAGCAAATCCGGTGTGAAAATCATAGACATGGCGATAAATATTCTTTGTCGAAAACCAGCTGAAAATTCACATGGATATCTTTTTACAATATCCTCGTAATCCGATATCCCTACGAGCTTAAAAACCTGAGCAATTATTTCTTTGATTTTATTCTCTGATTCTTTTTCGTGTACTCGATATGCTTCAATAAGTTGTTGCCCAATTGTCATATAAGGATTAAAAGAAGTAGTTGGATCTTGAAAAATAAGGGAAATTCTTCTCCCTCGAATTTTTGCCATCTCACTTTCAGGAAGCGTTAATAAATTTTCGCCTTTAAATAATATTTCTCCATTAATGATTTTTCCTGGAGCCTCAACAATCCTCATAATTGATCGGGAGGTGACACTTTTCCCTGAACCCGATTCTCCAATAATTCCAAGCACTTTTCCTTTCTCTAGAGAAAAGGTTACACCATCAACTGCTTTAACGATTTGCCCGGATGGTAAAAAGAAATGAGTTTTCAAATCTTTTACTTTAAGCAAAACATCTTTTCCATTATTTTGTTCAGATACTTTTATGGACTTTTTTTCCATGTAATTCCTCCAGATAATTTATTGCTTGAGTTTTGGATCGAATGTTGTTTGCAATGTATCACCCACCAAGTTTAATCCGATTACGATAATCATGATGACGAAGCCTGGAATTGCAGTGATCCACCAATGTGTTGATATGTAGTTTCTCCCATCTGACATAATGTTGCCGAGAGATATTAATGGAGGTTGGATACCAATCTGCATAAAACTCAGAAGGCTTTCAGTTATGACAACGCTAGCGATGTCCATAGGTGCAACAGGAATGATAGTAGGGAGAAGATTACGTCCGATGTACTTAATTGCGATCCTCGCTCTTGATGCACCCATTGCCTTAGCTGCATCCACGTAATCAGATGATTTTTCTATCATGACACTAGATCGGATAACACGAGCATATGTTGGCCATGCTGAAAGTGTCAATACTATAATACAAGAAAAAGGTGTGGGATCGACCATTGTAAGGATAATGATTGCCAAGACGATGAAGGGGAATCCCATTTGAATATCGGTGATTCTCATCAGAACTGAATCGAGCCAACTCGGATGGACAAGACCAGAAATCACTCCAATTGTTGTTCCAATTAAGATTGAAGAAAGAACGGAAAAAAGACTAATTCCGACCGACATTTGGATGCCTTTAATTAGACGAGATAACAAATCACGCCCAATTGCATCGGTCCCTAAGATATATTTCGGATTACCTCCCTCAACCCAAAAAGGAGGAAGAAGCTTGAACTTAGGATTTAATTTACTAGGTACATGCGGTGTGAGGCTATCTGCAAAGATAGCAATAAATATGGTAATTAGAACAATTCCAAGGCCAATTGAAAAACTTTTATTTTTTTGTAAATATTTAATACCATTTGATAATTTTGTTTTAAAATTCATTACAATCCTCCCTGTGCTTTTCTAATACGGGGATCTAGGTAAGTATATCCGATATCGATAATCATATTCACAACGATAAAGAAACCTGAAAGAATTACCACAAGTCCTTGAACAAGATAATAATCACGACGTAAAATTGCATAGAGTGTTTGCAGACCAATACCGGGATAACTAAAAACATATTCACAAACGACCATATTCCCAACCATATAACCTAATTGGGAACCTAGAAGCGTTAAAAGAGGAATGAGTGAATTTCGAAATGCATATCGAGATAAAATAATATATCCTGGTATCCCACGCGCTTTCGCTGCTTTTACAAAATCTTGTCGTAAACTACTGATCATTGATGCTCGAACATTTCTCATCAGAACAGCGATCGTTGGAAGACTAAGGGCAATACCAGGGAGAATTGAAAATTTGAAACCTTCATAACCTGTCGCAGGAAGAAGTTGGAGTTTCACAGAAATAAAGAGAATTAACATGGTACCAACCCAATAGTTCGGCATAGATTGGAATACTACTGCAATTGATGAGAAAAGTTTGTCAATCCATGTATTGGCTTTTAATGCGGCAATGATACCAAAGAGAAGTCCGAAGAAAATTGACAGCACCAATGCGAATCCAAATAAGACAATAGATGCATTTAGACTGCCTGCAATAACTTTTATAACGTTAGCTCTTTGAAAAAAGGAGTATCCAAATTCACCCTGAAAAATATTTCGAATATATTTTGTTAATTGAACCAAAATTGGCTCATTAATTCCCATTTGATCACGAAGCATGATCAATTGATCTTCGGTTGCATTCGGAGCCATTGTTCTGGATGGATCGCCGGGAATCATACGCAACATAATGAAGGTTATAATTGTGATCGCACAAATTACAATAAATCCTTGCAAAAGACGCCTAATAATTGTAGATAACATTGTGCAAAGACCTCCTTATTCTTAAGTTTATCTTCTAATTGATTTTCATCCGGATTATTATGGTTTCAAAAATTGATATTAAATTTCAAAATTGTTATAATAATTATTTTAATATCTAAAAAACAAATAAAACCTGATGAGTTTGAATTGACCAAAAATATTTCTGTGTAAAATCCAATTCTAATTGAAAAAATGATTGCATTTTGTTTCTTAAAAATTCAGCCAAGTCAAAATTGACTTGCCTGAATTTTTTTTGCTACATAACGTTAATTTTATTTCGGTTCTTATTCGTCAAAGTATACCTTATGGAAAGGCATACCTCCAGATGGGGTAGGCTCAAATCCTTTTACATTACTGCGAGTTGAATAAATCATCATAGAATCGAATAATGTCATGTGTGGGACTTTAGCTGCAATCGCTGGAAAAACGCTATCTTTAAGTATTGCTTTTCGTTTGTCGCCATCAGTTTCAGCGCCTTCTGCTGTTACAACTTTATCAAGTTCTGGATCTTCTATAAAACTGACCTGTCCAGGTCCTTTATAAAAAGCTGCAATTGTAAGGTCTGGTTCAAGTCCTGGTGGGCACCAACCGGTATCAGTCATGTGTGCTGATTCAGGTTGATATAATGCATCTTCCCAACTTGAGGTTTCCATCGGGACTAATTTAACTTTGATACCGATATCTGCAAGGTTGGACACGATATACTCGCCGTATTCTTGTGTCTTGGGATAAAAACCGACCGATGTTGTATAGGTCAGTTCAGGGAGACCTTTCCCTTCTGGATACCCAGCTTCAGCGAGCAATTCTTTTGCTTTTTCCGGATCATAGGTTGGGAAACCAGCTGCAGGTGCATAACCCCAAGCTACATGTGAGACAAAACTATCTGCCAACACACCGTATCCATCAAGGATGTCATTCACGATTGTCTCACGATCAATTGCGTAGGCGATTGCCAAACGAAGTTTCTCATTATCCATCGGTGGAACTCGGACTTTAAAAACCATGTTTTTCTGTTCAATGATCGGCATCGTGATGAGTTGAAGCGTTGAATCAGCTTTAATTTGTTCGACTTGTTGTGTATCAACACGTTCGGTTATATCAGCTTCGCCAGTCTGGAGAGCAGCAAGACGGGTCGCAGGATCAGCGACATATTTGAAAATCAAATTCTTTACTTTTGCCTTATTCGGTTGATCCCAGTATTCATCAAATGCTACAAATGTACAAGCTTCATTTTCATAGGAAACAAAGTGGTATGGACCTGTACCATTGTAATCAGTTGTCAGTATTTCTTCATTTTTAATGTCGTCCGCTGACATGATCGGAGTCATTGCCATCAAGTTAACTAATGGTGCAAATGCTTCTCCACTAACAGGTCGCAACCGTACTGTAAATTCATCCACGACTTCGCCTTCACATTGTTGAGCCCACCAGGCGCTGCCAACTCTGGTTGGATCTGAAAATCGTTCAACTGTCAATTTCACATCTTCAGCATCCAAAGTTGTTCCATCATGGAATTTTACACCTTCGCGTAATTTGACCTCTAACGTGACACCATCATCCAGATAATACCATTCAGTTGCCAATTTTGGAATAAGTTTTAGGTCGGGATCGGTATAATCCATTTCAAATAATCGGTCGTAAACAATCTGTTCATTACGAATATTGGCTAATATCGTGTGACCGGTTGGATCCCAGCTGCCAGTGAACGCTCCTGCGGAAAGCGCGACGAGGGTGTCTTTTTCCGCGAAGCAGGTCCCTACTAGCAGCATAGTAAAGACTAATACTACCAGCAATATACCAAATAACTTCTTCATTGTTTCTCTCCTTCTTTTTGATCTAGTGTTTGTGTCAGTTTAATTCTGACCAGTTATGTCATTTTAGTATATGTGAAGAACACACACAATGTCAAGAAAATATCAACAAAAATAATGTCATGATAAAATCATGACATTAATCATAGTTTTAAAATATTACTAGAACTTTATAATATGAATCATATATTAATCATTAGATATCATTTATATTTAGAAAAAATTATCTTTTTTGAATGATTGGAATGATTTTTAGACACACGATAGTCGTAACGATAGCTTAAAAATGCTTCAAATAGTATCAGTGAAGCTCAAAAGAAAGGGTTATTATACATGAGTGCTCCAAAGTTATTTAGTCCAGGTCCAGTTTTAGTCAAGGATAATGTTCGTTGGTCGTTACTTCATTCAGATATTTGCCATCGAAGCAAAGAATTTGAAGAAATGTTTGTGAATACGCAGGAAAAAATAAATAAATTATTCCAAGCTGATGAACAATATTATAGTGTGATTGTATCAGGATCAGGTACAGCTGCTAATGAAACGGTGTTGTCATCTATTTTCAAACCTAATGATACTGTTCTTCTCATTCGAAATGGTATGTTTGGTGATCGGCTTTTTGAAATTATCCAAAAATATAAGATTCCGATGATTGAAACAGATTCAACTTGGGCGAAATATCCTGATCTTGATTTGATAGAAAAAACTATTATCGAAAATCCACAAATTAAAGTAGTAGCAATGTGTTTTCATGAAACTAGTACAGGGATGATCAATCCAGTTTATGAAATCGGCCAACTTTGTAAAAAATACAACAAAATATTTTCAATTGATTCGATTTCAGCAGCAGGGGGACAGTTTATTGATGTAGTAAAGAATAATATTGCTATAGCGACTTCAGTTGGTGGAAAATGTGTTGGAGCATTTCCTGGATCCGCATATATATGTGCTAAAAAGGAACTTTTAGAAAATATTTCCGCCGATCAATGTAAAAATGTATATTTGAGTTTATACAAGCATTATTATTCAGCAAAAACAACCCATCAAACACCGAACACTCCAAACATTACTTTATTTTGGCCACTCAATACGGCTCTAACAAATATTATTGAGGAAGGTCTTTCAACAAGAATTGAACGATACCAGCGATGTGCTAAAATTATTCGAGAAGGAGCAAAAAGATTAGGATTCCGATTATTATTGAATGAACATATGTCAAATACGGTTACCTCAGTTTTCTTGCCAGAAGGAATTGAAGCAAATTTGTTCTTAGATGAGATGGAAAAACGCGGATATGTTTTTTACATTGGTAAAGGTGATTACGCTAAACAAAATATGATTCAACTATGCAACATGGGAGAAATTTATGAGCAAGATTGCTATAATATGTTGAATGTTGTCGAATCATGCCTGAAGGATCTTAGAAGATAAGCAGAAATAATATCAACAATATATGCAAGGATTTTTTTATCGACCTATAAAAAAATTATCATAACAAATTGTTAATAAGGAAAAGGGTGTTAGGGTGTTGAAATGAGAATCGCCATCTTTGAAATTCGCCAGGAAACAAATACATTTAATCCAGTTATAACGAAAATTGAAGATTATGAACAAGGAGGTATTTTCGAGGGAGTTGATATGTATAAATCTCTCAAAGGTACTTCCAGTTCAGTAAATGGAATGTTTTCTGCAATTGAGGAAATTAAGGGTGAAATAATTCCAATTTATTCAATGATAGCTCAAAGTGGTGGATGTGTTGAACATTCTGTTATTGACCATTTTATTGAAAAAATTACGATAGGGATAGAAGAAAATTTACCTCTTGATGGTGTATTTGTTTCTCTTCACGGTGCAACCCAGTCAACAATGATCGATGATGTCTGCGGTATGATACTCGAAAAAACCAGAAATTTGGTTGGAGAAAATTCTGTAATTTCTGTTTCTACTGATTTACATGCTAATGTTACAGAAAAAATGGCAAGAAATGCGGATTTTATTTGTGCATACCATACTTACCCGCATGTTGACTTTTTTGAAACAGGATATCGAGCAGCGAAACTCGGAATTACAAAAATCTTAGGAAATAAAAACTTAAAAATGGCATGGGTAACAGTTCCGATGATTGTACCCGCCAGCTCATATACAACTTTACATGGCCCTTTTAGTGAGTTGATGAGTTATTGTGAGTCACTCATAGAATCTGGCGAATTATATGATTTCTCGATCCATCAAATGCAACCTTGGTTGGATGTAAAAATTGGAGGAAGCGCAATTATAACAGTTGCAACCGACATAATAAAAGCAAAATCATATGCTGAGAAGATCGCTAAAAAACTCATGTCGAATCGACATGAGTTTTCCGTGTCGCTTTATTCGATCGATGAGGTTATTTGGGAAGCTGAAAAGAATAAAAGCGGAAAACCATATATTTTGGTTGATGCTGCAGACTCACCTAATGCGGGTGCATGTGGAGATAGTGCTGAAGTCTTGTCTCGTATATTAGAACTTGGTTCTGACGTTAAGACAGCTTTTTACATCAATGACAGTAAAGCTGTCGAAAAAGCATTCTTGGTTGGTGTTGGGAACACAGACCAGTTTTCAATCGGTTCAACAATTGATCAAGTCTCATCAAAACCGGTCCTAGTGGAAGCATTGGTTCGATCGCTACATGACGGTATTTTTACACAAGAAGGACCGAGCGGACGTTTTCTAAAAAATAATATTGGAAGAACGGCTGTATTAAGTGTAGGTAATATCGATATTATCGTTTGTAAAAGTATTTTGGCGCCAGGAGATCCACAGATCTATCGACATTTTGGGATTGAACCAACTTTCTATCAGCTTGTTAATATTAAAGCCAATACTTCTTTCCGTGTAGCATATGAACCGATTTCTGAGAAAATTTTTGAGACGGATACTCCCGGAGTAGGAACAAGTATTCTTGAAAAATTGCCATATAAAAGAATTCCGAGGACATTTTTCCCATTTTCTGAAATTGATGAAACGAGTATTAAAAGCAGTATCGTATTTCGATGATTGATGAGTTGATATCGTCAATAAAAAAACGGGCATCTCAATAATAAATTTGAGATGCCCGTTTTTTGTAAATTTCAACTATTTAATACTTCAAACAAATCTTTCATTCGAGGATATATCTGTTTGAAGATTTCAAAAAGCTTAGAATATACTTGATGGTATTCATTTCGCGGCTGAAATCGTTTCACTGCAATAATTTTTTCATCAGCTGCTGTGAAATCATCGACCAAACCCATTCCGATGAAAGCGCAATAGGCTGCTCCTATTGCTCCTGCGTGTTGTGGATTTAATGGTATTTCAACGGTGATGTTTAGTATGTCTGCCATCATCTGCATCCATGGATCACTACATGCACCACCGCCAACTGCACGTACAGAGTTTACACAATTACCAGAAGCTTTCTGGTATTCGATGAGTTTCCATTTTAATGTAAAACATACACCTTCCATTATTGCTCTTACCATATGGCGACGATCATGCATGTTTGTTAGATTGAAGAAAACACATTTAGCATTACTTGAAAGGGGAGGACGTTCACCATGAATCCAAGGAGTTGCAACGAGATTGTTACATCCTGGTTCGACCGTCTCTACTTGTTTATTAATAAAATTATAGATTTCGCTTCCCAAAATTTCTTTTTCAACATGATAAAGCTGATTAATTGCCCAGTTAAATGACATTCCAACAGATTGCATCCCCAATCCTAACAGTTCTTTATCGATACTTAGCGATTGATAAAGTTCGCCGACTTCGTCTGACCTTTCAGGGACGACTGTGCAGAACCAACCAGATGATCCAAGATAAAGGTGACCTTTATTAAAATCAGAACAACCTGCTCCGATTGCAATAGCTGGAATATCGCCACACCCTCCATACACTGGAGTCCCAACCGATAATCCCATTTCAATCGCAGCTTTTTCACTGATTTTGCCTACTTCTTCTGTTGGTAAGACCATTGGTGGGAATAGATCAGGATTTAGTTCACCAGCATTGAGAATTGCATCGTATTGTTTTTGAATTGATTCATTAGCAGAGTGGATGAAATCATTTGTTAAATCTGTTGATTTATTCCCTGTTGCTTTAAATTTTAAGTAACCATTAACTTCCAAAAAACATTTGGTTTTTCCATAAATATCTGGTCGCTCTTCTTTTAACCACATGAGACGTGCCCAATAATCATATGCACAAAAAATATCAACACTGAGTCGTTTATTTAGTTTATCTGCCTGAGCAGCAGCACGACTGTCCAACCAAATGATAGCATTATAAAGAATATTATCATCTTTATCTAATGGGATAATTCCTTTCCATTGGGTACTGAAGACAACAGCTTTAATATCAATCGGATTAACAGATGTTTTTTTTACAACTTGTTTAGTCGCTTCACACACAGCTTCCCAGAAATCGGATGGATTCTGTTCTGCCCATCCAAGTTTTGGAGTAATTAATGAATAACTTACTGTAGAGAAGTCAATAACAAATCCATTAAAATCAATCAGTACAGCTTTTACTCCGCTAGTCCCAAAATCATATGATGCAACATATCCTTTTTCCATAATATTAGAATTCTCCTCGTATTATTAATTGTTGACATGATTCTATTCGATATTTTAACTGCATTTTATGTGATTAAAAAAATCCATTGATAGATCATAAAACAAAAAAGTGAACTATACAGATGGAGTTTCATATCATATTCGTATGTTATAAAAATCTAGCAGTGGTTATTATCTTGTTTTAAGATTTTTTGACAAAATGGGAAAATCTTATGAACAATTTGATTATAAGATTAGTATAATAGCGAAAGCAGGAATCGAAAAGGTCAGAAAAAGAGAATTGTTATCCTCAAAAAAATCTTACAATATACCTTATTGATAATCAACGGAAGATTTATTACTTATTCATGGTGGTCTCAAAGTTTTAGTGCAACAAGGTTATTAAACACTTCATCCGGTTTGTAATAGTTTAATACCGCTCTCGGGCGGTCATTCAACAAATCCTGTACCTCTTTGATCCTTTCATCGGTAATCTGGCTAAAGTCTGTTTCTTTGGGAAAGTACTGTCTGACTAATCCATTAGTGTTTTCGTTCGTGCCACGTTCCCAGGGCGAAGATGAATGGGCAAAGTATACCTGGATGCCACTGTCAATGGTGAACTTCTCATGCTGGCTCATTTCTTTACCTTGATCATACGTCAGACTCCTTTTCAAAGCTTCAGGAACGTTCTTGAAGGCTTCAGTATAGGCAATTCGAACGCTTTCAGCGTCCTTCTTCTCTCCCAGTGCACTAAAAATGGTATAACGTGTTGTCCTCTCCACAAGAGTGCCAGGAGCACTGCGTTTGTACTTGCCCAGTATAAGATCGCCTTCCCAATGGCCAGGGACACTTCTGTCTTCCACTTCCGCTGGTCGTTCTTCGATAGACAGCATACCGCTGATTTTCCCTCGTGTTTCCTCGTGCTGCCCCGTTTTTTGTGCTCTGCGGTACTTGTGCTCCTGTCGCAATCCTTCAATCAAAGTTTGTTTCAAGGCTCCTCGTGGCAAGGCATATATGTATTGGTAAATCGCTTCATGTGAAATGCGCATGGACATGTCCTGAGGATAATCGATTATCAACCTTTCGCCAATAGCTTTAGGGGACCATCCCTGTTTTACTTTGCCTTCCACATAGTTGCGAAGCCTTTGACTTTGCATCAGACGTCTTTTATTTTTCTTTCTGGAACTCGCATTGGCTTTTGCTTTTTGGTTTGCCTTGAAGGCCCAATATCCTGTTCTGCTTTGATTACGCTTTATCTCCTGCGAAATGGTGCTGGGACTACGTCATAATTCATGAGCGATTGACCGTATGGACTTATTTTGAACAAGTCCCCTGCTAATCGTTTCTCTTTCTACTCCACTCAATCTTGTGTATTGCATACGAATGATTCTATCTCCTCATCCGTTGCACTAAATCCCTGAACCTAAGTATTTAGAAACTGAATAGGGAAGCCGGAGTTTACTGACCGGGACGTTAGATCAGCAATGGTCTATGTCTTGGGCGTTTATTTTAACCCACCTCCGCAGTTTTACCGCTCAGATTGGCACAGCTACCCGCAGAATTTAGATTGAGCGCGCAAAAACTTCGCTAATTATAGAATTTTTTTTATTCCGTTAAGAAAAGTGAAGAAATAATAAATTACAGGAATTTAGCGTCTGGAACTGCTGGAATGAGAAGAATCATCCGACTTGCTGTAATTGATGATCACCTCGTTGGCTGTCTGTTCCGCATCTTGAATCAATTTGTGCTTGCGACGCAGAATCTCTTCCTGGCTGCGTTGCATCACATCCTTTGGAATCCCGTTTTTCAACAGAAATATCATAAACGACAGCAGGGTAACGTCGTCAATGTACCCCAGGATCGGGTAGTCAGGAATCAGATCAATCGGCGACAGGATGTATATGACCGTGAGAATCGTGGCAAATTTGAGCCAGATCGGGGTTTGCGGATTTTTCAATGCCATATAAATGGCACCTAAACTCATTTTCAGTTTATCCATACGGAGCCTCGCCGGTTATGGAGTTTCAGGGGAAATTGGGGGAGGACTGCCTTGCAGCGACGATGGTATCCCGGTTGGATCTGGTACTGATTTGCCAGTGCGCGGTCTGATGGCCAGGTCTATCGTATCCGGGATGATCGATTGAATTTTCAAGCCCTCAGCTGTGCCCAACTTAACACTCGGAGAAACCTGATAATGGCCTGCCGTGTATCCGTGAAGATCAATCACAGCATAGATTTCATTCGTAATGACCAGGTTAAGAATCGGTTGCGGCCCGCTGACGTAAATGTCAACTGTTCCCGGGGAGATGGTCGTCTCAAGCGAATCATCCAAGCCAACAATGTATACCGGAATATCTGAATACGTCCGGGCGTCCTCAATGGCACGAATTTCGATTTCCACCTTCACCGACTGATCGCCCACCAGTTGCACACCGTCCGGCAGCTGTAATCCCAGCTTTACGGAGACATCGCCGGAGAATTCTGTCAGGTCGAGCGGATCCGTCTCCATATAACTCGGAATGCTTGCCAACAGCTCGGGATCAGAAGAATAAATGGTAACCACACTGGGATCAACCGAGATCTTTGAGACACGATACCCTTCGGGTACTGATCCGGTTGTAACGACTTTCACTACCACCACACGGTAACCGCCGCGCAGCTGAATATTTTGTTTGACATTGACCACCGATGGAGTGTAAGTCAAACCGGCATTAATCGCTGTACCGGTTTTGCCGATGGCAGCGACGTTCAAATCAGTTGAAATCGGCTCTGTTTTATTGGAGTGATCCAGAATCACCCGCAAAAAATCCACCTGATCCAATATTGAGACAGATCCCCCCACTATCACAGAAGGCGGGTCAACCACTGGTGGTTCGCTCATAAATGCGGTAGCAATATCGCCGACCTCAGTCACGCGGACTTCAAACTCGCGGGTTGCATATTCTTCCAGGATAATTCGTGTCGTGCTGGGAGTAAACGAAACCACCTGAATCGGCGACACATCAATCGCAAGCTGAATTGGCACATTATAGTCACCTTGCCCATATCCGGTTACATCGATTATCGCCTTGCCGGTTATGCGGTCATTGGTGATTTTCTGCCAGACCGATTCCGGAGCGCGCAGTGTTACGTTGATTGTTTCGGGGATTGAGTTGGTCATTACCAGCCCGCTACTCAGCCCAACTACTTCGACATTGATTTGATTTGTGAACCGACGCTCTACAGCAGGATCCTTTTCAGAGATTGCGACGATCCAGACTGTAATCGCCATCATTAAGGAGATCAGAATAGAGGGCAGGAGATTCAAAAGCATCTGCAATTTCTTTTTCATCCCTTATCCTCACTCTCACTTTGTTCTTTTTCGACAGTTGAACCGTTCATTCTAGTAATAAATTTGAACAGACGCTGCAAAAATGGTTCGTGTGGTGGACGTGAATATTGCCCCTGAAGATAGGTTTTGAGCTGTTCCTTTGAGACGCCGCGCGTGATCTTGCCATTGCTGGCAATTGATACCGTTCCGCTCTCTTCCGAAACCACAATCGTGATTGAGTCGTTGTTCTCGGACATGCCCAATGCTGCGCGGTGCCGTAGCCCCATCTGGCGGCTGGGCGTCTTATCAAGCACGTTACGCGAAGACAACGGGATTACACAGGCAGCTGCCAGAATCCGCCCATTGTTGATCACCACCGCCCCGTCGTGTAACGGTGTATTGGGGTAGAAGATCTGGAGCAGCGATTCCGGAGTAACCAAAGTATCCATCAGTACACCGGTCTGTGTAAATTTACTCAGATTGTCGAATTTCTGCATCACGATTAATGCACCATGATTGCGGGAAGCCAGCATGAAGGTGGCTGTTACTACCATATCGATGATATCAGTCATCTCCTCGGCATTCGGCGGCGCAGTCAAGAACAATTCGCGGAAGGATTCCATCCTTCCCATGCGTTCAAACGCCCGCCGGATTTCCGGCGCATAGAGAATCGGTATGATAATCATGATCGTTGGCAACGTATTGCCAATCACCCAGTTCAACGCCGGCAGATCGAGCAATACATACAACAAACTGATCACAATGAAAATTGTGATCAGCCCACGCAACAGTGAATTCGCCTGAGAATCCTTGATGAAGCGCAGAATCACAAAAAAGATCAGAGCGACAACCAAAATGTCGATGATACTTTTCCGTGAAAAACGTTGTCCGAGAAATAAAATTTCCGAAATCAGCTGCTGCAAAGGATCCTCTTCTATTATTTTAATTTATTGCGTACTTTAATTGTAACTTTTCCCAACCATCCTGGTCAAGCTATTTTTACACCAATTTGTGACTTTAATTTAAGTAAAAGTTAAGGGTCCGAAAAACCCTCGTAAAAATCAGCTTCAAACGCAGTCAATAAAGATTCAACCTCGCGCTGTACCGTTAACAGTGGTTGGTCACCGTTGATAACCGCGTCAAATTCCGCGTGGTTCCACACAATATCCCTTTGTGATCGAATCCTTTCACATGCCATCGCTTCAGAAAAGCCACGGCTGGTCATCAACCGCTCAATCCGAACCGCCTCAGATGATTCCACCAACCACACCGCATCACACAGGTCTTTGGTCTCGGTTTGCATCAGCTTGATCGCCTCAATTGCGACTGGTTTTCCGACCTTGTTGATCAAGCCACGGATGACTTCACTGATGCGCGGATGGGTGATTTTATCGAGCAGGCTCAGTTTTTCAGAATCGGAAAACACAAGCTTCCCCAACTTTCCGCGATCAATAACGTTTCTACCGGCTTGACCTTGCTTGGTAATTCCCTTACCAAACGCTTTAATTAAAGTTTCAATACACTCCTGATCGTTTTCCAGCACCTGATGCCCGACTTTATCAGCATCGATCCCACAGAAACCATGGGACTCTAAAATTTTCAGCACTTCGCTTTTTCCGCTGGCGATTGGTCCGGTAATGCCAATCACCGGATAAAGTCGGGATGCATTGCGATCCGTGTTCATCAGTATATCCCATACGAGGCGCATATTGCTTCTCCCTGGCGCACAATTCCCATCACAGTTTCGTCATCCGCATACATCGCATCGATTTCACGCGCAATTTTCACAGCCTCATCGCAATAGTGGTTGTAATCGGTGTGCATGTAGGAAAGCGCACCGACATATGTGAAATAGTAGACCACGCTGGTACCTGAAAGCGGTAACCCGGTCAGCTCGATCAGCGGATTCCCGGGATCACTACATTCGCGCACAGCACAACTGTCAACCGCACCACAGCCACTGGTTGCGCATTTCAGCGCTTCAATTGCTGCTTCGTAGTTGCGTGCCTTGTAATAGTTGACGCCCAACCTGCCGTACACATCGGCGTTATAGGGGTTGATGCTCAGGGCTTTTTTGATGTTCAAACCGGCAGCGTAAAAATCACCAGTCTGGGAATAAGTGTTGCCAATCGCCAGATAGGGGAGCGGGTCTTTTATGCCCAGCTGATCATTGATGCGGGCTGCTCTTGAGAACATCTCCAACGCCTGAGTATATTCCTTCAGTTGACGCCAGTTAACGCCAATCCGGATTTGCAGAAAGGTCATATTGGGTGAATACTCCAGCGCCCGGTTGAATGCGTCAATCGCACTGCGGTATTGTCCATACGACTCAAGCACAATTCCCTGCACGCGATAAACGTCAAAAAGGTGTTCGCTGGATGTGACGCCATATTCCAGTGCCTGTCGCAACATCTGCTCGGCACGTTCATAATTCGCTTGCTGCAACAATATTTCTGAGTAGAATGCGTAGGCAAGTGCGTTACGCGGACCGAGGTCAACTGCACGGCGGATGTGATCTTCTGCTATAGCCATATAGGTATCAACCTGATCAGCTCCGATCAGGTCTTTATCCGCCGCCCACAGGTACACCAGTGCCAGTACTGAGTAGAGGTTTGAATCTTCGGTAAACTTAAGCAGCCCATCTTCCAGGATGCTGATCGTCTCCATCAGCGTATCCCGTTTCTCGGCATCGGTGGTCTGCGATGCGGTCATGTACGCCAGTGCGCGCCCCTGTTTCCAGATGTATTCCGGATTATCCGGTGCGAGCACTGCGGCTGCCTGATAAGCATCCACAGCTTTGGAAAGGTTCCCGGCAGCAAACTGCGCTTCCGCCTCAAGCGCAAACGAAGTTGCATCCCTTGTTGGGAACTCGGTCGGTTTCCAGGGAGACACAATCTGTTCCGTTAGCACACCTTTTAAAAGGAAAAAACTCATAACGCACAGGAACAACAGCAACATCACGATCCATGGGTTAGAGCGGTTGTGTTTTTTAAATTCCAGGTTTTTCCCGCTTAAAATCATTTACTGCTTTAGAAACTTCCCGCTTCTCCCTGGCTCAATAAGGATAGTCATTGCATTCTGACTGTGTGTTGCCATATTCACAATACCAACAGGTGCCATAGTAGGCATCGGTACGGGTAAAACAGTCGGCGTTATAGAGTCCGATGATGTAACCGCTGGTATCGAACACCACATTCCCATTCATAAAGCAGGTGCCACCGCTTTCGAAGAAGCCACCATTCAGGCAGGACTCATAATCTGTAACCGGGTTGGTGAGTTGCAGAACTCCGGGCGTATTTGCCATGCGCTGATAAATCTGATACCTCAGATTCTGACAGCTGTTTGCCGCTGCCAAAGCCGATTCGCTGGTTGGTTCCAGATTGTAGAATACGTCATTGAACTGGGATACCAGGTCGCTGGCAAAATCCCTTATCAGGTAATTAATATTGACCTGCGTAACTGCAATCGTCTGTTTCATTGATTCAAAGTAAGCTGATTGCCCATCAGTGATGCTGTATCCTAAATCGCTCAGGTTCTGACAGTTGATCGCCATCAGGTTAAGCGCTAATTGAGCTCTGTCAGGAGCGAGTGGCGGGATTTCATCACTCAACGCGTTAACCGGGCTGGCGAACAACAAAACCGCGCAGATAATGGTGAGATAAATGATCCATTTTTTCATACTTCCCCTCAATCCTATCATATCTTAACCAGTTAACGTTTTAATCCTTAAAAAAGTTTTATCCCCGCTTTTGTGTTGTTTCGGAATTATTATAGTGCCTCTTGACCGGGAATGGGTAGGAATTGATTGATATTTGTCAGAAATCAATTCCCACGTATAATTCAAAAAATGAAACATTGTCTTAACTGTTATAAAATGTTGCCGAACGGTGCCGAAGTCTGTCATTACTGCGGTGCACAGCAGGCAACGAAAAGTGGTTTTCCATCGCAAAAGTTTTCCCGCTGCCCCCACTGTCTTTCTTACATGTACGATGCAGAGCATGGCTGTCAGGTCTGTGGGTTCATCGTAAAAAAGAAGAGCAAACGTCCCCTTTGTCTGCTTGGGTTGCTGTTCGTACTGCTGGTTGCGTTTGTGGTTTGGCAGGTCGGATTGATTCCCGGGCTTCCCTACAGCGGAAAAGCCGTCAGTCTGCTGGGGATAAATGAAGCGAAAATCACAACGACCCCGGAAGCGACCTCTGAAATTGCGATCATGCCACTGGAAGCGGTTGATGCAGCCGTGATGGGTGATTCAGGTCTGGAAGACTCTACCGGAGAAGCGGAAGCGTCCGGGCAAACGCAGGCGGGACTGATGCTCAGCGCAACACCTACTGTCACAGTTACCCCTTCCAAGGCGCCATTCCTCTGCAACGGTGTCACCACACGGGTTTTCCCTGGTCAACAGGGGAGAATTATCCCCGGCGGAACATCCAGCAACCTGCGTGAGGCAGCCTCAACGGAAGGCCCATCCCAGGGTGTGCTCAAACCTGGCATGACGTTTACCGTCATCGGGGAGGAACCGGTATGTTCGTTGGGGTATCTCTGGATTCAGGTACAGATCGATGATACCGGTCAAAGCGGCTGGACTGTGGAAGCGCAGGGGGATGTCTACTGGCTTACGCCCATCGAACCGTAAATCCCCAAAATGATCCAGTTCCCTGATTCACAATTATTGACCAATTCGATTATAATTTTTACATAATTATTTTCCACAAGGAGAAACCAATGTCAGCGACAGATCCTTCAAAACTGTATCTTGGGAAGCTTTATGACGCGTCTGGAAACAAGACCGATGAAAAAATGCTTTACAAGCCTGAAGACCTCAATACGCACTGCGTGATTACCGGTATGACCGGATCGGGCAAAACCGGACTCGGGATTACCATGCTGGAAGAAATCCTGCTCAAAAACATTCCGGTTATCGTGATTGACCCCAAAGGGGATTTGACGAACCTGATGCTGCATTTCCCAAATCTTGAGGCTTCCGATTTTGCTCCCTGGATTGACCCGGAAGCGCCAACCCGCGAAGGCAAAGAACTGTCTGTGCTGGCACAGGAAGAAGCTGATAAATGGCGCAATGGACTGGCTGACTGGGGCTTTGGCGCCAAAGACCTCTCTGATTTGAGCAATGTTTCCTACACGCTTTTTACCCCCGGATCAACTGCCGGAAATCCTGTCAACATTCTTTCTTCTTTCAATCCGCCCGAAAACCGCCTGCAGCAGACCAGTGAAGATCTGCGTGAGACGATCTCCACCTCAGTCACCGCATTGCTGGACTTGGTTGGGTTGAGCAACATTGATCCCATCCAGAGCCGCGAGCACATCCTGCTCTCGAGCATCATCGAGCAGTATTGGGAAATGAACAAGCCAATCGATATTGTGGAAATGGTGCATGCAGTCAACGAGCCCCCATTTGCCAACCTGGGAGCATTGCCGCTGGAAAAAGTGTATCCTGCCAAAGACCGCTTCTCACTGGCAATGCTGCTGAACAACTTTATCGCTTCACCAAGCTTCCAGTCCTGGAACATCGGCCCGAATCTCGATATAGGTCAGATGCTTTTCACGGCCGATGGCCGTGCCCGCTGCAACATCTTTTACCTGCAGCACCTGAGCGAGCATGAGCGCATGTTCTTCGTCACCATGCTGTACTCCCGCATTGAAACCTGGATGAAGACCCAAATCGGCACAGGCAACCTGCGGCTGGCGGTGTATTTCGATGAAATTTCAGGCTACCTGCCTGCTACCTCCAACCCGGCATCCCGGGGCGTGATCATCCGCATGTTGAAGCAGGCGCGCGCATTTGGCGTTGGATTGATCCTCTCCTCACAAAACCCGATCGACTTTGACTACAAAGCGTTGTCAAACGCCGGCACCTGGATGATCGGACGATTGCAGACGGAGCAGGACAAGAACCGTTTGATTGAAGGGCTGACCACCAACGCCGGTCAGATCAATCGCAGCGATGCGAACCGCCTGATTTCCTCGCTCCAGAAACGTCAGTTCCTGTATATGAATGTGCATGAAGCGGGGCTGAAAGTATTCACCACCCGCTGGGCGTTAAACTATCTGGCTGGCCCACTGACGAAAATCATGATTCCCAAGCTGCTTGAAATGGGTCTGAGCGAACAGGTAGACGCAGAAACACTCAAACCATCCGCAGTTACGCATATCAGCGCTGCACAAAGCGAACCTGAATCAAAAGAGAATCTGAAACCGGATATCCCGACCCGGATCAAGGAATATTTCCGCTCAACCGGTCTCAAACCATCCGACGTGAATGCGGAAACAGACCATATCACCTACATCCCGGTCTGGTATGCACAGGCAGAAACCCGTGTGATCCAGCCGAAGTACAATCTCAACTTTGCAGAGGACAAAGCTGCGATGATCGACAACCCGGAATTACGCGGGGTAGCAGTTCGCTGGGATGACTATGCGGTCGATCCCGTGCCTGCCGAAAATCTGCGCAGCCAGCCTGAAGATGACGCAGCTGCCTACCAGAGCCCGGCCGACTGGATGACCGATGCTTCTCTTGCCAGGAGCCGCGAAAGCGATTTTATCGATTACATCTATCGCATGGGCGGGATTAACATCCGCACCAACAAAGAGCTGGGTGTTTATGCGCCTGAAACGTTGTCAGAAGAGGAATATCAAAAGCTGCTCGATGACAAAGTGGTTGAAGCCTCCAATGCCGAGAAGAAAAAGCTGATCACAGCCTATCAGAAACTGGTGGACAGCATGGAAGTCAAAATTCGGCGCGCAGAAGCGGATGTGCAGGATAAGTCCGATAAAGCCAGCAGTCGAAAACTGGAACAGTACGGTGCGCTGGGCGAACTGGCGCTGTCGCTGCTGACCGGGCGGAGACGCTCCATTTCAACCTCTATCAACAAATTTGGTCAGAGCACGACCGCCAACAATGCGCTTGATAAAGCCAATATGGTGCTCAAAGACCTGCAGGAAAGCATGGAGGAAGCTACCAAAGAGTTCAAGGACAAGATTGAGGAAGTTGAGAACCGTTGGGAAGAGATTGCCAAACAGGAAGATCGGATTGTAATCACCCCGATGAAAAAAGATATCTTCATCGATTACTTCGGAATCCTCTGGATGCCCTACTACACTGATCGCAACGGCAAACTGGTTCAGGCTTACTAATGCCCATGAATCAACTATAGTGCGAGCCAGTATTTTGCTCATGGGAATCCGTTGAGAAATTGCCAGTTGAAATTATCGGCGTTGTCTTGGAATCGCACCGGACAATGGATCAGCCCAATAACCATAAGAAGGTGAACGGGAAGAAGTAGGTAATAGAAAACAATCCACATAAAGCATTATTGAGTAGATAGAGGAGAGACAGATGAAAATAGACGTAAAAAAAGTTTTGAAAAACCTTATTGACGAGGAAGAAGAATGTTTGAGGGAATTGCAAAGCACAAT
This sequence comes from Chloroflexota bacterium, assembly GCA_012799995.1. Classification (GTDB taxonomy): domain Bacteria; phylum Chloroflexota; class Anaerolineae; order Anaerolineales; family Anaerolineaceae; genus Flexilinea. The sequence goes on from JAAZKE010000048.1 coordinate 21,503, forward strand.
GGAGGATTTATTAAAAGAATGGGTTAGATATCGCTGGAAAAAAATGGCTTATGATAGCAAATTTCCTAAAGAGAAAATAAACCCGTATGTATCCGATATCTCTAATACCAGTGAAGTTATTAAAAATCTTGGGGATAAGATCCTTTATAAAAAGGCAGAAATTAATGTTCTCAAAGGATACTTACAATTGTCAGAGCCCGAAATTGAGGGAAAAATTGCCTACATAGAAAAAGGACTTTCTGATATTGATAAATATTTTTAATAATTCTAAATACCGGAATCGACAGCAAAGGAAGAGCAGCTGCTGCCTATGTTCAGGAATATGGACGAGAAGCAGCAGCAGGCGTTGATCAACTACGCAGATTTTATTTTTAGCAGATAGAGGAGAGGGGATTAGTATGGAAAGAACTTATTTACTTGATGTTGAAAAATTTATTGGAGAAATTTTAAAAGAGAGACAAGAGCGGCTAAAAAAGCTGGAGGAATCGGTACCTTGTTTGAAATATTCCGCAAAAAAGTATGTGCTCCTAAAGGAGTTGGGAATCGCGGACAGCGCAGAAGAAGCTGCACTTGACCGGTTTATTGATGAAATTGCAAATGCAGAACTCGATCAGAAAAGATTGAAAGAGGAAATAGAAAGAATACGTATTTTATACAAAGATGAAAATGCTGTTCGACTGGATAATCAAATTAGCGATGAATTAGATCGTTTAATCGCTGAAAAGAAGTATTCTTAATCCTGTTTTCTCGAATAGACGTATTGTTATGATCTTCTCACCATACATCCCTTTCAGACGGCATTGTCCAGCCATCAAGCATGGCATGGATAAAAGTGGTCTGCTTCAGCCAATGAAAGAAATTGTAATGTTATAAAGTCTTATAATATTTCGCTCCTTACAGAAATAATGTTCTGAACATTATTTCTATTTTAACAGGAACATGACAGCAATGCAAGCGCCAACCCTAATGAGAGTCATGGTCTAACTTCAGTATGTTATGACCTGTGTACAGGAACATGTAAAAGAGTATTGATTTACGGTAAAACCTTCCCCCTGTCACTTTTGGCAGGGGGTTGTTGTTAACCTGCGGAAGCAGAGAAATTAGTAACAGTTTGACAGGAATTGATTGATCTGGATTTGACGTATCCCAATTCAGACTTAAAATGAATCAAATGGAATCACTAGAGATTACCCAACCCATCCGTCCGCGACCTGACGGCAAGCCTGTGCAGGCTGTACAGCTGCCGGAGCCAGGCGAATATGGTTTCGTGGAACAGCCTCAGCAGGATCCCTGCATTCCTTTTCCGCCGCAGCCGATAATGCTCTCCGAAGAGGCGGCAAAAGCGCTTTCGGAAGAGCTGCGCGAACGCAAAATTCAGTTCCTCACCCATTTCACACGCGTCGAAAATCTGGCATCCATCATGACGCACGGGTTGCTGCCGCGCAGTCGCCTGGTTGCTGAAGGACGGGCACGCTCAATCCGTTTCAATGAGCCATATCTGCCGGGAGCCTGGCAGGATGCGATCAGCTTCAACATATCCTTTCCGAATTACCGCCTGTTTTACAACCTGCAGGAGCAGCGCGGCGTTGAATGGGTAGTGCTGCTGCTGGATGCCAGCCTGTTGCTCAGTCAACCGTTTTATTATTTTCTTTTCCCCGCTGCAAACCTGGTTCAGGTACCTTCCTTCCCAATCGAATTTGCGCCCTATCTCCAAAGCGTGGAGATGTTCCGCAGCCTGTTCTCGGACACCGATAACGTCCGGCGCGCTTACCTGCAGATTCCGGACAACTATCCCACCCATCCACAGAGCGAAGTGCTCACTTTCTCACCAATCCCGCAATCCTCTATCCTTGAGGTTCACTTTTACAACACCTATAAATTCAGTCAGTGGTTTTTGCAGAACACCCCGGTCGCATTAACCATCGACAAAAACATCTGGGTTGAGAGTCTGGAATACTTTTCTCCGCGCATCGACTACCCCCACTGGAAGTCAACTTTTCGCTGACCTTTTCTTTTCATGAGCCATCCGGTTGGTATAATCAGTGAGAACCTTTTGGGTGTTACTTAATGACGGAACTGTTTACTTCACACGATGCTGCATTTATTTCCGCTGTCAACCAGGGATTTCTTGAAATATTCGGTCAGCAGGAGTTGGACGCCTTTACCCATCAGGAATCCCAAAAGAAAGCCAGTAACTGCCAGGGGCGGAAGTACGTAACTGATCTCAGCCAATTTCTGTCAGAAAAATATGGCCGTGAAGAATCTGAAGGCTTATTGATCTCAGTCGGATGCTGCGCTTACCGCTTTTTGAAAAGCGCATTCGACAATGTGCTTGGATTCAGCACGCTTGAATTTCGCCTGCTGCCCACCAGACGGCGAATGGAAGAAGGTGCACGCCATATGGTGAATAACGTACTCGCTCCAACCGGAATTCAATTGCAACAACATTCCGATAAAAAAGCGATTCGCTGGACGCTGAAAGACCCGCAAACCTGCGGTGAATTCCCGACAACGCTGGTCGGCGGCATATTCCACGAATTGCTGACGGATATCAGCGGCGGGAAGACCCACCCGTTGACAATCGGGAAACCGGTCAATGCCGGCGATCACCAGATTGAGATTCGGGTTGACAGTTCAGCTCATTAAAAGAAAAGGAATTGAAATGAAAAAACTGTTGTTGATCCTTTTATTCGGAGCGCTCATTTTGACCGCTCAATCCGTTTTTGCTCAGCAGGAAACGTTGAACGTCCTCACTTACAGCTCATTCGCAGTCAGTGAAGACCTCGTTAAAGCCTTCGAGACTGAGAACAACGTAAAACTTCAGTTTATTGAGAGCGGTGACACGCCCTCGATGCTCAATCGCGCCATCCTCACCAAAGACGCTCCGATCGCGGACGTGATGATCGGTATCAACAACGTCCTGTTGACGCATGCCCTCACCAACGACGTGCTGGATGCCTATGAATCCAAAGAACTTGCGAATATTGATCCGGCTTATGTACTGGATACGGGTCATCACGCGCTGCCATTCAACTATGGGGATGTTTGCATCAACTACGACCTCGCCTGGTTTGCTGACAAAGGGCTGGAGGCTCCAAAATCTTTGGAAGAGCTGACCGATCCGAAATATAAAGGGCTGCTGGTTGTTGAAAACCCAGCCTCTTCCGCTCCGGGAGAAGCTTTCCTGCTGCTCACGATTGCGGAGTACGGCGAAGAAGGGTTTGTTGATTACTGGAACCGGCTTCTTGAAAATGATGTTGAGATTGTCAACGACTGGTCAACCGCTTACTACACGAATTTCACTGTCGGTGGCGGCGGATTGCAACCGATGGTCGTCTCTTATGACACCAGTCCGGCTGCTGTCCCGTTTTACGCGGACCCGCCGGTAGATGAAGCCCCAACCGCTTCGATCGTTGCGGATGGGACCTGCTACCGCATGATCGAATTCATCGGCATCCTGAAAAATACGAAAAACCGCGCTTTGGCTGAAAAATTTGTAGATGCATTCCTCAGTAAAAGCTGGCAGGAAGATCTGCCGGGGCAAATGTTCGTTTACCCGGTCAACAAAGACGCGGTGATGCCTGAGATTTTTGCAAAATACGCGGTGCAACCGGAAAATCCGGTTATGCTGGATGCTTCCCTGGTGGAAGAGAATTTTGAGAAATGGATTCAAATCTGGAATGACCAGGTTCTGGTCAACTACTGACAATCGATGAAGAGGGGTTCCATGGCTATAGTTTGCAGCGGTTCGGTGGCAATTGATTATCTGATGCGTTTTCCGGGATATTTCAAAGATCATATCCTGCCGGATCATCTTGACTCGATCAGTCTGTCATTTCTGGTTGACGAAATGGATCGCCGCTATGGCGGTATCGCAGCGAATATCTGCTTCACCCTTGGGATGCTTGGTCAGCGCGCAATGCTCTTCGCCACCGTTGGCGAGGATTTTGAGAGCTACCGTACCTGGTTGGTGAACCATAAGGTGGATTGCACCTTCGCCAGGGTGATCCCAGGCAAATTCACTGCTTCGTTCTTTGAAAACACCGACCTGGCACACTCGCAGATCGCCAGTTTTTACACTGGCGCCATGGCGAACTCAGCTGACATTAAAATCTCCGAGTTACCCCTTTCAGATGTTCAATTATTCATGATTTCTCCCTCCGACCCTAACGCGATGATCGGTTATGCTGAACAGTGCAAACAGGCTGGAATCCCTTACGGGTTTGACCCCTCACAGCAGATTGTCCGCATGGATCGGAAAATGATTCGGGAGGGTGTGGACGGCGCGCAGTTCCTGTTCTGCAATGAATATGAGTTCGAATTGCTGAAGAAACACGGCGAATATGATGAGATTGAGATCACTGAAAAAGTCGAATACCTGATCATCACGCTGGCAGAGAAAGGTTCGCGCATTATCCATAA
>JAAZKE010000049.1 GCA_012799995.1 Chloroflexota bacterium
AGCGTCTATGATCGTTGGCTAAAGGTTGAGGAAAAGCATTTGGATGAGGGATTAGAGTTGTCTTCGGAACAGATCGCCCGCATTGAGCATTACAACCCCTGTTTCAAAGAGCGCCATGTTGAATCTTTCCGCCCTGGGGAATTGTTGTGCGCGGATACTTTCTTCGTTGGAACGCTAAAAGGGATTGGAAAACTGTATCTTCATGCGGTCGTGGATACTTACGGTTCTTATGCCTTTGGCTTCCTGCCTGTGTGCAGGAAGCCTGAATGCGCAGCTACCTTGCTGCATGTTGATTTTCATGTAAATGAGGGCGAAATTGTCGGTCTAATTGGAGATAATGGCGCAGGTAAAAGCACGTTAATTAAAATCCTTACCGGATTCATTCCAGCTACAAGCGGAGAAATTTATCTTCACGGCAAAGAAACACTTTTTACTACGCCTAAAGAAGCAAGAGACGCTGGGATCGAAACGGTTTATCAAGAACAAGCGCTTGCAGACGATCTAACCGTAACGCAAAATCTTTTCCTTGGGAAAGAGTTGACAAAAAAGATCGGCCCTTTCACATTTTTGGATAAAAAAGCTATGGCGCGTGAAAGCAAAAATATGTTGGAAGAACTTCGTTTGAGAATACCAACTGACAAGGAAACGCGTTTCTGTTCAGGTGGCGAAAGGCAAGGTGTTTGTATTGCTCGCGTAATTTACTTCCAGGCAGATTTAGTAATTTTGGATGAACCTACCAATGCTTTGGGAGTTGCTGCAGTGAATCGCGTTCTGGAATTGATTAAAGAATTGAAGCATAGAAAAATCGCATCGATTTTCATCTCACATAATCTGCATCACGTTTATTCCATCGTTGATCGCATTGTAATTTTTGTGAATGGGCATAAGATTTTTGATGCTCCTAAAGCAGAAACAACGGTTGAAGAAATAAATCAAATGTTGATTAAACGAAGTGGTAGCCTAATCATGGAATAATTTTCCTCAATAAAAACAAATTCAAATTATTCGGCATTGGGGTATCTGCAGAAAGGAAAAAGCAATGTATATTGACCGTGGATTAATGCCAATTCATGAAACAATTTTGGAAGTAGCAGAAGAACCAATGTTCATCAAAAAAGCATTGGCTGAGAAATATTGGCAAGTAGTTAACACCGCAGAATCTATCATCAAACACCAATGTGAAAACATTTTTATTCTTGGAAATGGGGATTCATATTTTTGCGGGCAAATGGTACAGCTGGCCTTTGAAAACTGGGCAGGCTTCCCAATCGAAGTGCCACAAGGCTATGAATTTGCCCTTTATGGAAGCCCCCTTTTTACAAAAAAATCAGCGGCGATTGTCATTAGTTCGAGCGGAAGGGTTTCGAAAGCACGGGAAACATTGGATCAAGTTGCAAAATCGGACGCATTCAAAATTGGTCTGACAGACAACAATTCATCGGATAATCCTTTTATTGAAAAAACAGATATCCAAATTGTTCCTGAGGCAAAAAAGAAAGGATGGCCGACGCAAACTACACTTACATCTGCTGTCTTGCTGATTGGACTTTCTATTGAACTTGGAAGGCTCCGAGGATGCCTAAGTGGTGAACAATATGAAACTTTAAAGCATGAACTGATGAAAATTCCAAATAAGTTAGCTAAAGCACTTGATTCATCAAAAAGAACATCAACAAGTATGGCTAGGGGTTTAGCAAATTGTCCAATGTATTCTTTCGTCGGCAGTGGCCCGGGCGTAGGTATCGCTAATCTTGGTGTTGCGTTGATGAATGAAGCTCCTCAAATAGCAGCGGTTAGTTATCAAGTTGAAGAATATCACCACTCATTGCGATTTTCAGTGCTCTCTCCTCAAAATATTCCTGTATTAATCGCACTAAATGGGAAAGCGTATCCCAGGTTTATAGAAACTGCAGAATCAATTGTGAATTGGGGCGTTCCTTTCGCAGCAGTCGTGAACGAAGGAGAAACCACAATAAAGAATCTCTCAACGTGGTGCTTTGAAGTGCCTGCCCTTCCGGAACCAATGAGTGCATTAACTGCGTTACCACCTCTACACCAATGGAGTATCGATTTAACCGATATTCGATTATTAAACGGATACAGACGAACTCCAATTGTTCCATAGTGGAAAGTTTGATTTCGATAAGTTTTTATATTATTCTTATATCATTTATTATGGACTAATACTTATTAATTGAAATATCCATTTCATCTGATTGTCTTAATTAATGAGCTGATCTATTTCCTAATCGCGTCAAGGGATTAACAGATGCAATAAACTATTTAAATTGTGGGACTTACAATCTTTAATCGCAGTTGTTTCTCGCAGTTTGTTACCCATAACTTATTCTCATATGAGTTAGTACAAAGGACTCATCCCTTATTGTCAACCACAGAATATTTTTTAAAATCATTTTGTTTTATTCTTAGAAAAGAAGAAATGAACGTGATATTTTATCAATCTTGCTAGCGTATATCTTACATATCAGATTGACAATCCTACATTCTCAAAGGAGAATGCGAATAGGTTTTCTTTTATCAAAAAAGATATTTCAAAAAGAAGTGAATTTACATTCTTCTTTCTGTTTTTGTACAAGGTAGAGCGCCGTTAATTCTATGCCATTGATAAAACTGAATAGTCGCTTTTTTACATTTGGCAGCTGTTCTGGACAGGATATACGGCTCGAAGAAATCCTTAAATTCAACATCTGAATCAAATAGATGCTGTTTGATTTTCGGGTACCACAAGTGGTTTAATCGGTGCGTTAAACATAAAATGCTTCTTTTATTCAGAAGCATTTCTTACGGGAAGTAGTCTTTGTGGGCGCAAAGGGACTCGAACCCCCGGACCTCTTGTGTGTGATACAAGCGCTCTAACCAACTGAGCTATGCGCCCAACGTTCCTTATCGCAGAAAGATTATAGCAAATCTTCGAGGTTTCGACAAGAAAAACAGGCATGTTATCCTGAACCATTCCAAAATGGGTAGCAATTGTGAATCAAGAAAGAAACAGATTGCTCCCTCCAAAATGAATGGCAACCTTCAAAGAATACGTATTAAATATGCTTCCATATGAGCCCTGTCATCTGTTCTAATGTGTGGATATAATAGAACAAATGATCGCGGTTCGAAAAATTATCCATTTGGATTTGGATGCTTTTTTCTGTGCAGTGGAGGAGCTGTATGATCCCACACTGAGAGGAAAGAAATTCGCAGTTGGTGGAAGTCCGGATGGACGGGGAGTGATTTCCAGCTGTTCCTATGCTGCCAGGAAATTTGGCGTGCGTTCGGCGATGCCCACATCGCAGGCGCTGCGCAGATGCCCGGGATTAATCCTGTTAAGTGTCAACCACCCTCACTATTCAGAATACTCTTGCCGGGTGATCGCTGTGATGAAAAAGTTCACGCCCCTGGTTGAACAGGTGTCCATTGACGAGGCTTTTATGGACGTGAGCGATTTACCGGAGCCAATTGCAGACATTGCCCGAACGATTCAAAAAGAAATAAACGAGACGACACATTTACCCTGCTCCCTGGGCGGGGCAACCAATAAGCTGGTGGCAAAGATTGCCAACAATATAGGAAAGAAATCGGTAAAGACCGACACCTATCCCAACGCCATCACCTGTATTCCTCCGGGGTATGAGGCTGCTTTCCTGGCGCCGTTGACAGTCAGCGAGTTATGGGGGGTGGGACAAAAGAGCGCAGCTTTGCTGAAAAACCTGGGCATTCTTACAATCGGTCAACTGGCTTCTTATCCGCTGCCGATGTTGCAGCGGAAATATGGCAATTCTGCCGCCGGTCTGCAAGCGCATGCCAGAGGGATTGATAATCGTCCGGTCCAAAGTGAGGCTGAAATTGCGAAATCGATCAGTCAGGAGACCACATTCTCACGTGATGTTGACGATGAAGCACGGCTGCGCAGAATGATCCAAAGGCAATCCGATCAGGTGGGTTTCCGACTGCGGAAGGCAAATTTACGCGGGGATACTGTGAAAATTAAATTGCGTTGGGGAGATTTCCAAACTTTGACCCGTCAGGTCAAGACTAATGGGCTGGTGAATCAGGATTCTCAGATCAACGACTATGCTCAAAAATTATTTGACGAAGTATGGCTGAATGATCCAAAGCCGGTGCGCCTGATCGGTGTCGGCGTGACCGGACTGGAACATCCGGTTGAGCAACTGGAACTTTTTACCGGGCAGAATCAACGTGGTGATTCGCTGATGCAGGCTTTGGATGAGATTCGTCTGCGCTACGGGAAGAATTCCCTGAAGCGGTGCATCGACCTTGAATCACGCACAATCACCTTCCCAACTGCGGATGAAAGCGACGATCCCTATTGAAATAAACAGCCAACAGGCTGCTGGAATATGGTGCGTAGTCCCCAAATTCCCTGGTTGCTGGTATAATCTTTGTCCTGTCGGAACAACATTTTCCGAGTTTGCCAACATAGCTCAGATGGTAGAGCAGGCGTTTCGTAAACGTCAGGTCAGGAGTTCGATCCTCCTTGTTGGCTCTTTTAAGTCGCAATGGTTTGACTTGTATTAATGGAAAACACCCCAATCCGGGGTGTTTTCCATGCAATGGTTTGACTTGTTCAAAGGAGAACAAGGAAACTTCAATCGATAATTACCTGTGGATCGTTCAGCTCATGCGCAGTTTCACCGCGTAACAGGTCTGGAAGATAGTCCGCTGCTGATTTGGTGAAAGTGTATTTGGTCTTGGAAATTCCAAGTGCATTGACATACTGATAGAGATTCGTCTCAGTCCCGTTGAGCACATTCATATCGAGCCCTTTTGATTCAGCTCCGAAAGCGATCCCATTCCCGGTTGTCTTATACTGCCAGAAGCGCCATCGCGGCCAGGTTCCGATTTTTGGTGTCCGCGATTTGAGATAATACCAGGCGATCCACAGTTCTTTGGCAGACAGAAACCGGCTCAGTGGGGAGAGCCGCTGAATCCCGGCCAGATTGGTGTAGAGCATCGGATAGAGGTTGGTTTGTTTGTAAAAAGTGTTCATAAAGTCTGTAACATGACGGACGCAGGTATCATGATCGGGCAGGGATGGATATCCATTGACGCCTGGCGACTCGAAATCAAGAACCGGTCGCAATTCGCCCATGTCGTCTTTCAATAAGTTGGCGAAGTAGCGAGCCTGCTCCTTGGCGGATTTGGAGCCATCGCGCATGTCAAAAAAATGGTAAGCGCCGCGGATAATCTTTGCGTTACGGGCATTTGCCCAGTTCTGTTGAAACTTGCTGTCATACCAGACGTTTTGACTGGCTTTAATGAAGGCAAAGCTTGCACCGGCGCTTTTCGCTTTTTTAAAATCTACATTTCCCTGCCATTTGCTTACGTCTATTCCCAGTGCGCGCCGTTTTGCCATGGTTCCTCCCGCATTTTTCGCGTTGTCTTTGCCTCATCGCTTCATATATTGCAAATTCCATGCCATCTCCTTTAAAGACAAAAAAACCATCTTTTTAGATGGTTTTTTGGGGATAGTTTACTCGTTATTTTTTCCTTTTTTTCTTCAGGAAATCATCTGCCATATCATCCAAAGGTGATTTATGCTGGTCGTGGATTTCATCTTCGTCTTCCCAGTTTTCGATGATCCGGTACCGGCTCCAATCGATGTCTTCAATTTTTTTAAAGGGGTGATGACCTCCAAGATGGTGCAGATGTCTTTCTTCATACTCATCCTCTTCATCATCAAGGTCAATTTCATCGTCCGGCGCTGCCAGATCATCGAGTTGGCGGGAATCAAACTCCTCCTCTTCCTCATCGTCATCATCATCGTCGTCGGAAGTGGCGTAATCGCTCATTTCAGCGATTCGATCGCGAAGCAAATCGAGATAGTAAAAATCGTTCTGATCATATTCGGATTCGTCTGAAGATACGTCAGCGGAAGACTCTTTCTTGTACAGTTGGGACTCAAACTCGAGCAGTTCCAGGTTTGCCTTTGCCTGTTCGAATAATTCAATCGATTCTTCATCCGATTCGAGTACTTCTTCCAACAGGGAAATCATTTCACTCGCTTCTTCCCCGCCGATCTGTGAAGCCGCCAGAATTGCGGCGTCCAGCGTTTCCTGGTCAATACGATCAAATTGCGTCAACAACAGCAGTATATTATCAAGTGCGGATTTCATTTGCAGCGCACCGGCTGCACGAATCGCTTCTATGCGTACGGTAGGATCTTCGTGATCCAGGTTTTCACGCACATCCTGCTGCCACTCGGCCCGCATCGACCGTTGGACAGCCCTCAGACCAGAGGCGAGCGTCTGCGGATCATGACTGGTGAAGCATAAACGGATCAACGGATGGATAACCTCTTCGTCCAAATACGCCAGCGCTTCCATTGCGCAAAAACAGATATCCTGTTGTTCAGCGTTGACTAACTTCAACAAAGCACGACGCGCTCTTTCGAGCTTGAGCTGTTGATGCTTCTGGGAGATCAGATCGTCCAAAAAGAAACCAAGGATCTCAATTGCGTCCTTTTTAATCTCTGGATCTGTGTCTGTTTGTGTAATTCGAATAACTTCTTCCAGAAACCAGGATGTTCGCAGATCCTGCATCAGGTGGAGCGCAATGCGACGGATGGCCGGATTCGCACTCAGCAAATCCGTTCGCACAATAGCGGTGTAGTCAAGTAGGATATCTTTGTGCGCTGCGGACAACATGGCACGCATGTTCAGCATTTTGCGCTCATCATCGACCTTATCCCAGATTTTGTGAAATGCGTTCGCCCGATCCTCAGCTAAATCCGTTAAACTGCGGATTTCTTCTTCAGTGAGCGTAGATTTTCCATCTTCCAGGGTTTCGAGGATTTTCTCGAATTCTGGGAAAGAATTCTTTTTAGTATGTTTGTTTGCCTTCGTCATTTTATCCATTTGCCAGCATAAATATATCTTTGAACATAATCACTGCCATCAAAATCAACAGGATCATCATTCCAATAGCATTATAGTAGTACTCAACTTTTTCCGGCAATTTTTTTCTGAACAGGAATTCCGGCAGCAGGAACAAAATCCGACCGCCATCCAGCGCAGGAATCGGAAAAAGATTGGTTACTCCCAGCGCTATGGCGATGATCGCAAAAAATGACAGCTGATTGAAACCATTCATCGGCAGATTTTCATCCTGGACCTGTCCAGTAGCCTCCTGCTGCTGCCGCTGTTCGGCGATTTCTCGATCGTAATCCACCATATCTTCGTAAATCGAGAACATTCCGACCGGTCCCACGATGGAATCCATTCCCATCTTTATTTTTCCAGAGATCATTAATCCCAAACCATTCAGGTATTGTTGAATCATCGTGCCAGTCGTTTTTGCTGCGGCGCCAAGCCCGCTGATAACGTTGTATTTTTCAATCGGGTATTTGACAACGATTCCCATAGCGCCGCGACCCGCTGGCGGATTGCTGAGCGGTATTACTTCCAAGCGCAGTTTCCGGGCATCGCGCTCAACTTCAAGCGAAAGTGGCTTGTCAAGATATTGATCAACCGTATCGGTCACGACTCGAAAGGCATCAACGGTATTTCCTCCAATAGAGAGGATGCGATCGCCCTTGAGAATGCCGGCGATTTCAGCCGGAGATCCCGGTTCGACCTTGTCGATGATGACGATACTGTGGTTGGGGACTCCGGCATTCATGATGAGGATGTAGTAGATGACCATCGCGGTGAGCAGGTTCATCACCGGGCCAGCGAGATAGATCAACAACTGCTGCCAGGGCTTGGCTGATTTAAACCCACCGTCCGAATCTGTTTCGCCGAATTCCCCTTTTGGCTTTACAAAGGCGCCAAAAGGCAGCCAGTTGAGCGTGAAATCGGTTCCCCCCAGTGTGAACAGTTTGACCATTCTGGGGGGTAATCCGAAGCCAAATTCCTCAACTTCAACCTTGAAAATTTTTGCCATCAGGAAATGTCCCAGTTCATGCATGAAGATCATCACACCGAAGGCAAAAACGAATAAAACAATCATCATTAATGTGCTCATTTCACTCCCTGACAAAAACCGATCTGTGAGAAATGATCGGGATTCATTTATTTTACGTTTTTATTATAAAAGGAATCTTAATGATGGATAACGTGGAGGGACGATAGAAGCTAAAACGAGGACGTTCCCAGCTCCTGCCGCAGGGTGGAGATTCTTCCCCGCAGCTCAGACAGGTCCAGATGCTGTTTTTCAATCCGTCTTACTGTGTTTTCCACATAAGACCGGAAAGGCAGGATCGCCTTGGTCAGCTGGTCTCCCTGCGCTTGAATTTCATGGTTGAGTTCTAATCGCAATGAAGAAATCAGTCTCTTTTCAACGTCTGTAATCTGTTCCTCAAATTCAGTCTGGCTCTTCTTCCGATAGTAAGGCAACACTAGGAATCCGGCAATGCCAATCCAGAAAGCAGCCACTACTCCGAGGATGTCAGTTGCAAGCGTTGTGGCGATAATCGTCAGTCCGGCGCCGATCCCTACAGCGGAAACTTCAATGGCGAGGGCAGTGGTAACCGCTTTTTGTACATGCTTGAGCCCGATTTCTTCGGCCATGTCATTTTGTATCTTTTCCACCATATCGTCGATTGAACGCTGCATTTTCTGCAACAGATCGGCACGTTGGTTCTGTGTTTCTGAAGAAATTGCGTTCCCGGGAAAAGCGGTTTTCCGTTTCTCGATCTGCATTGTGGCAAACTGGGTCATCCGCTGTTCCTGAAAGTAAATCGATTCCACCATTTCGGTGGTCTTTCTTTCAATGGCGGTTGGCAGGTTCTGCAAAACCCGATCCTGAAATTCCAGCTGATTCTTTTCTTTCTTTAGGATATTCGGGATGTTCCTGACTTTGAAAAGCTCTTCGAAATATTCATTCCCGTGAGCTTTGATCTCCTCAAAAACAGCGTGAATTTCGTTTAAGGAACGATCTACCTCTTTTTTCAACTCAACCTGATAGGCATCCGATTGTGCCTGAATCGTTTCTGTAAGCCTCAGATCTTCCGTATACAAATCCATTTCCTGCTTCAGCAATACAAGCGCTTCTGATACCGTTTTCTCACCCAGGCTCAGGGAAGCATCCATCTTCATCTGGAAGCGGGTTTCATCGTCCAGTTTTTCCTGAAGGAAGGTCTCCAAGGCGTCGAAACCACTTTGGGAGGCAAGCACCTTGTCATGCGTCTGGTTGCTTTTGATTTTTTGTCTTGAACTAACTTCGAATATCGGAAGGTTGGATTTCAGCTCACGAGAGGTGTTTTCCGCCACGAACTCCCTGATTTTCCGCAGGTCTTCAGCGTTATTGACCTGGTCGGCTTTGTTAAGGATAATGACAATTTTCTTACCCCATTGCTGTACTGCTCTGAGGAAAAGGCTTTCGCTTTCCGTATAGGGACGGTCAGCTGAGGTTACAAAGATCACCAGATCGGCACGCGGGTAAAACCAGTTGGTCAACACAGAGTGATTGGCAAAAATGGAATTGGTTCCAGGTGTATCCACCAGGCTGATTGATTCCAGAAATGGGGAGGGATGTGTTACCAGATTGCCCCAGGTTTCGATCGGAGTTGAGGTCACAGATTCTCCATGACGAATCAGGTGTATCAGGTTGGTGGTGGGCGTTACCCCTGTCGGCAGGATGTCTGTATCAAGCAGTGCGTTGATAAAGGATGATTTCCCAGAGTTGTATTCACCAACCACCACCACCAGGAACTGGTCTTCCAGCGCTTTGACTGTCTCTCTCAACGCAGCCGTTGAGGAATCAGGCAGGTTCGTTCGGGATACCGAAACGAGCAGTTCTGTCAGCGTGTTTCGGACACTGTTGGAAAATTCTTTATGGGCATCGGATATCTTTATTGCACTCATTTATCAGTCGGGCGCTTTCTCGCGCTGTAATGTGAATTATAGGCTATTTCTGACAAATGATTTGCGATGTGCGCGGACGGACTTGCTCTCAATTCCAATTAGTTGTGGTGATCCAGGTATATAGAACCTTTCCGACCACAGCTAAACTATCAGCTGATACATTCTGAATGTCATCTTCAAGCGTGTGCCAGGCGGGATAATCAAAATCGATGAGATCAACCGCCGGAATGCCGATTTGTAAAAAAGGAACGTGATCGTCGTAGATGGCATATTTTGGCTGTTTGATAAAAATATCGCCAAATCCTTCGTTTTCTGCCAGCGTCCAGATCTCCTTCGCCAGCTGGGAATCTGAATTCCGTTCAATTGGGAGCTGCAGATCTTTGTCGCCCACCATATCGACTATCACGACAGCATCAGGCCGGTCAGTTTCTTTCTCGAAGGATTGTGCCATCATGGATGAGCCAATACACCAGGCATCCCAGCCAGGTATGTCGCCCTGATCTTCGGCGTCAAAGAGAACCAGCCAGACTTTTTTATCCAGATTTCGCGGGAGTGAGCGGGCAAGTTCCAGCAACACTGCAACGCCGGAAGCTCCATCATTGGCCCCGGGGACCGGTTTCTGGCGGTTTTCCTCGCTCTGTTCCTCGGTAGCGAAGGTTCGTGTATCGTAATGAGCCCCAAGCAATAACCAGGGAGATTTTTTACTGATTTCATCCCATCCCTCATTGGTGGCGATGATGTTGGTGATCTGTTTCCCGCGGTAAGTTCCAGTTTGCAGTTTTACCTGCCAGCCACTGTTCTGGAACTCATTGACGGCCCAGTCTTTGAAAGCTGTATGACCTTCGCTCAGCGGGATTCGCGGTCCGAAAGCCAGTTGTTGTTCAAGGTAAGCGTAGGCGGATTCCTGGTCAAAAGCATTGTCAGATTTGGCGGGGGAAAATAAAACTGAAGCCATCAAGATCAAGATTGATACAATAAAAATCACCAACAGGCGATTGTCTTTTTTTCTCGAAACCATAAGGTCAATAAAACTCCTCTTTAATAAATCAGCTAATTACAATTCTTCTTTAATACAATTGCCGATTTTCAAATTGTAACATTTAAGGGAATGAATGATTCAAAGAGGTGAAAAAAAACAGCCCCTGTGGGTTATTTACAGGGGCTGTCTGTTTATACTGTTTCTTCCAGGTAGTTAGGCGTGGAAGAGGTTTTCCCAGCCGGGGGCGGAAAGATTGCTGCGAAGTCATCTCTGGAGAGCGTCTCTACCTCGATCAGTTTCTCTGCAACTTCGATCAGTTTGTCTTTATACTCCGTAAGAATTGCTTTGGCTTCATCATAACTTTCGCTTACGATCCGATTTACCTCACTGTCAATTTTTTCAGCAACTGCTTCAGAGTAATCCCGCTGTTCGGAAATTTCCCTGCCAAGGAAGATCATCTCTTCTTTTTTGCCGTAGACAATCGGCCCCATTGCGTCACTCATACCCAGTCGGGTAACCATATCGCGAGCCAGATTCGTGACCCGTTCAATGTCGGAGGATGCGCCGGAGGTGATGTCATCGAACATCAACTCCTCTGCAGCCCGTCCACCAAGAAGGGAGATCATTTCAGATGTGATTTGTTTCTTCGACATCAACACCCGATCCTCTTCCGGCAGATGCATGGTGTAGCCACCGGCTGAACCGCGTCCGATGATGGTTACCTTGTGGACAGGGTCGGCTTCCGGTATCACGGTCATAATGATCGCATGTCCGGCTTCATGGTACGCAATGATGCGTTTCTCTTTTTCGGTGAGAATTCGGCTCTTCTTCTGCGGTCCGGCAATCACGCGCTCGACAGCTTCTTCCATTTCACTTTTTCCAATAGAGGTCTTGTTTCGCCGGGCAGCCAGAATCGCTGCTTCGTTCATCAGATTTTCCAGGTCTGCACCAACGAAACCAGGTGTCGCCCGTGCCAGCGCTTTCAGATCAACGGTTGAATCCAGGGGTTTGCCTTTGGAGTGAACATTCAGAATCGCTTCACGCCCGTTTACATCGGGGCGGTCCAACACAACCTGACGATCGAACCTGCCAGGGCGCAACAACGCCGGATCAAGAATGTCAGGTCGGTTTGTGGCTGCGATAATAATGATGTTGGTATCAGTATCGAAACCATCCATTTCGACCAACATCTGGTTGAGCGTCTGCTCACGCTCATCATGACTGCCGCCAAGCCCTGCACCGCGCTGTCGTCCGACTGCGTCAATTTCATCGATAAAGATGATACAGGGGCTGTTTTTCTTAGCTTGGTCAAACAGATCGCGAACGCGGCTGGCGCCAACGCCAACGAACATTTCCACGAATTCTGACCCACTGATAGAGAAGAACGGAACGCCAGCCTCTCCGGAGACGGCTTTCGCTAACAGAGTCTTCCCTGTTCCTGGCGCTCCGACCAACAGGACGCCTTTTGGAATTCGCGCTCCGAGCTTGGTAAACTTCTGCGGCTCCTTCAGGAATTCAACAATCTCCTGCAGCTCTTCTTTGGATTCATCCACACCGGCGACATCCTTGAAGGTCACGGTGGGGTGATCGCCTTCAAACATTTTTGCGCGCGACTTGCCAAAAGAAAGTGCTGAGTTGTTTCCGCTCTGGGTTTGTCTGAAGATGAAATACATCGCACCGGCGAGGAATAACACTGGCAGGAAATAACTGAGCAAAGAGAAAATTCCGATCCAGCCGGATTCTTCTTTGATGCGGATGTCAATTTTTTCGGAGCTGAGTTGATCCTGGGTTACTCCCAACAAGACCATCTGATCCAGCAACGTTGAGTTCGAGTCAATGATCGATTTTGAGACAGAGCGGTCTTTGTACAGGATATCAACATTTGAATCGTTGACTTCCAGTCTGGCTACAGTTCCTTTTTTAATCTGATCAGCCAGTTGGTTGACTGAAATCAAACTGCTCGCTGCGCGATTTTCGGTAAAGGAATACAAAAGCAGGGATATAATCCCCACCAATAAAAGCAAATAAACGATATTAACTTGTCCACGTGGTTTCACTTAATAGAATCCTCCTCAATTAAGACACTGTGATTATACCAGTTTGACGTCTCACTTTTCTTCGTTAATACTTATTATATAATTGCGTCCGGTAATGATTACCTGGCTGAATTTATCCTTGGTACATTCAAAAATAAATCAATTTCTACTTTTCAAAAACACAGTTTTTTTTAGAAAACAGCACATCATGACCGATGAAGAAGTGAATTGTAATTCGTCATATTCAAATTAAGACATTCATCTTTTAAGAATATCTGTGAAGATTCGCACTTTCAGGTAAAATACTCTAATAGTGAATTTGTCAGACAATTAAAAACAACAATTAATATTATTTCGGAGGAATAATGAATATCGATTACAAACTTGTTCAAGAAAAGGCACAATCATACGCTGATGATATGACAAAATTCTTATGCGATCTGATTGCACTGCCTAGCGAATCCTGTCAGGAGAAGGAAGTCATCTACCGGATTAAGGAAGAGATGGAAAAAGTCGGCTTTGACAAAGTTGAAATTGATCCGATGGGTAACATTATCGGTACCATCGGTCATGGGAAACATGTGATTGCGATGGACGCTCATATCGACAACGTCGGTGTTGGCGAAATCAAAAACTGGACTGTGACCGGGCCTTACGAACCGAAAGTCATCGGCGACGAGATTTATGGACGTGGCGGATCGGATCAGGAAGGCGGGATGGTTTCGATGGTTTATGCCGGAAAGATCATCAAAGACCTCGGGCTGGAAGATGATTACACCCTCCTGGTCGTTGGTTCTGTTCAGGAAGAAGATTGCGATGGGTTATGCTGGCAATATATCATCAATGAAGATAATATCCGCCCTGAATTTGTGCTGATCACTGAACCTACTTCACTGCGCATCTATCGCGGACACCGCGGTCGGATGGAAATCAAAGTTCATACGCACGGCATCAGCTGCCATGGTTCCGCACCGGAACGGGGCGATAACGCGATTTACAAAATGGCTCAGATTATCGAAGAAGTGCGCGCGCTGAACGAAAACCTGCATTACGATCCATTCCTTGGCAAAGGTACCGTAACCATTTCTGAGATTTTCTGCACCACACCTTCCCGCTGTGCGGTTGCAGATGGTTGCACGATCTCCCTTGACCGGCGTCTGACGGACGGAGAAACCTGGGAATCCGCAATTCAGGAAATTAAAAACCTGCCTGGCGTCAAAGCTGCCAATGCGCAAGTCTCTCTCTATACTTATGAGCGCCCTTCATGGACTGGCTTGACCTATCCGACCGAATGTTATTTCCCGACTTGGGTTATTCCTGAAGATCACAAAGCGACCAAAACGCTGGTTGATGCCTACGAAGGACTTTTCGCAGAAAAACCGCTGGTTGACAAATGGACCTTCTCTACCAATGGTGTATCCATCATGGGGCGCTATGGCATTCCCTGTATCGGTTTCGGCCCCGGCGCTGAAGAAGAAGCGCATGCTCCAAACGAGAAGACCTGGATCAGTCACCTGGTCAAGGCTGCTGCAATGTATGCGGTTGTTCCAAAGATTTACGTTTCCAAATACGCGAAATAAACATTTTACAAGGAGAAAAAATGTCACTGGATAAAGCCAATAAAATGATCAAAGGGCTAAAAGATCTTAAGTTCGATAAGATGTACAACGACGACTTCCTGCTCACCTGGGAGAAGTCGGATGATGAAATTGCGGCAACGTTGCAGGTTGCTGATATCCTGCGAGCATTGCGTGAAAACAATATTTCTATTCGGCTGTTCGACAGCGGCCTGGCAATTTCGCTGTTCCGTGATAATTCCACCCGCACGCGCTTCAGCTACGCAAGCGCTGCCAACCTGCTGGGTCTGGAAGTTCAGGATCTGGATGAAGGGAAATCCCAGATTGCTCATGGTGAAACTGTCCGCGAGACTGCCAACATGATTTCTTTCATGGCAGATGTCATTGGAATTCGCGATGATATGTATATCGGTAAAGGGAACACCTATATGCGCGAAGTCAGCAAAGCAGTTCAGGATGGACACAAAGAGGGCGTGTTGGAACAGCGCCCGACGCTCGTAAACCTGCAATGCGACATCGATCATCCCACTCAAAGTATGTCTGACATGCTGCACATCACCAACACCTATGGCGGCGTTGAGAACCTGAAGGGAAAGAAGATTGCCATGACCTGGGCCTATTCACCGAGCTATGGCAAACCGCTGTCGGTTCCTCAGGGTGTGGTTGGTTTGATGACTCGCTTCGGAATGGATGTTGTGTTAGCCCACCCGAAGGGGTATGAAATTATGCCGGAAGTTGAAAAAGTTGCTGCAAAGAACGCAAAATCAACCGGTGGCACGTTCAAAGTCACCAATTCGATGGCAGAAGCTTTTGAAGGCGCTGACATCGTTTATCCGAAGAGCTGGGCTCCGTTCGCTGCAATGGAAAAACGGACTGACCTGTATGGAAACGGTGATTTCGATGGTATCAAAGCGCTGGAAAAAGAGTTGTTGGCGCATAATGCCGATCATAAGGATTGGGAATGCACCGAGGATTTAATGAAGTCCACTGTAGGCGGAAAAGCGCTTTACATGCATTGTCTGCCGGCTGACATCACCGATGTCTCCTGCAAGGCAGGTGAAGTGGCTGCGACCGTGTTCGATCGCTATCGCGTACCGCTTTACAAGGAAGCCAGCTATAAGCCGTATATCATTGCTGCGATGATTCTGCTGAGCAAGGTGAAGGATCCGGTTGCCACTTTAGGAAAGTTGGCTGCAGATGCCCCGAAACGGTTCTGGGGATAATCAAGGCTGAGTTGTGATGACAACAGACATGGAATAAAAATGTTCCATGTCTGTTTTTTTATACAAAGAAACCGCCAAACGGCGGTTTCTTCTTAAGATTCAAACGTATTAGACTCTGGTGACGTATTCCCCAGTGGCAGTGTTAACGCGAATGGTGTCGCCCTCACTGATGAAGTTTGGCACACTGACGCGCCCGCCAGTCTCAACGGTGACCTGTTTTGAGACACCCGTGGCAGTATCACCGCGTACGGCAACATCGGCCTGGATGACTTTCAGGTCTACTGACAGCGGCAACTCAAAATCGATGATTTCATTGTTGTAATAGGTGAGCTTAACCTCAGTGCCCTCTTTCAGATATACTTCCACATCTTTCATCAATTCAGCATTCACAACCGGCTGTTCATAGGTAACCGTGTCCATGAAATGATAAAAATCTGCATCATGATAGAGGTATTGGACGTTATGGAAATCCAGTTGGACATCCTGAACCTTGTTGCCGGAGTTAAACGTTCGTTCCACAATGGCACCGGTTCGTAAGTTCCGGGCTTTTACCTTAATGTTCGCGTTTCCCCGTCCGGTCTTGTTATGCTCATATTCAAGTACTTTCAGCAGGTTGCCTTCCAGTTCGAAAGTAACACCTTTTCTGAGTTCATTTACATCGATCATACCTTTTTACTTCCTTTTTTGCTTCCTGATAATAAGAATCGTTGACGCTCCATTTAGTATAACAAAGAAACGGCAGTTTTCATCAATTCGGATTGTCAGAGCAAAATGATAATGTCCTAAAGCAGCAAAGTAGAAATGTCCTAATTAA
>JAAZKE010000050.1 GCA_012799995.1 Chloroflexota bacterium
GAATTCCAAAAAGAATTGATTGCGTATTTGGATTACTACAACAATAAAAGAATTAAGGTTAAACTGAAAGGACTGAGCCCCGTTGCTTACAGAACTCAGTCCTTATGTTTTACTTAATTTCCGTCCAACAATCGGGGTGCACTACAGTTTTGGGGATCTTTATGAGCAAATGAGGTCCGGATTTATTCCAAACCGGCTTTTTCAATTTCGATGTTCAGTTTTTCGCGGGCGGTATCAGCATAACCGGTAGCAATTTTCCCAACGCCACAGGCTTTGGTGCGAACGAACACATTGACGACGCTGTGCAGATTCATGTTGTTTTTCAACCCCATCTCTTCCATCAGCCAGTGTACGTCCATAATGCGCTTGTTAAGCAGATTATATTGTTCTTTGTATTCCACTTCCTTCTTATCGCACAAGGACTCGTCCATCAACCCCGGAAGTTTCTGAATATCGTTCATATATTCACGCAATGTTCCCAGATAGTGTGAAGGGGGAAACAGTTTTTCAACTTTATAACCTGCTGGTACGGGGGGTGTGGTGGTTTGCGCGGAAACCGTTGCCACACTTAGCAACATCAGCAGTACAGTAATCAGGATAATTCGATAACCAAGCTTCATATTTTCGTTCCTTTCTGCCAGGGGAAATTTCCCCTCAATACTCTTAACGATTCTCTGCTTGAAAAGGTTCCCAATCCAGATAGCGTTGCATTTCCGCCGATGGCACCATGCCGCCTCCGGTAAGCCAGATCAGGTGCGTGGCATGTGCGTATTGAGCGAAGCCAATCTCCCGTTGCCAGGCAAAAGAGGCAAATCCGGCACAGGCGGATGGCTCAATGGCGATTGATTCTGTCTGATTGAGCAGCCGCAGCGTTTCGAAAAGAGCCTGATCCGGGACAGTCAGGAACCCCTGCGCAGTCGCAGTGAGCACCTCTGCAGCCAGGGATGAGGGACGTCCCACTGCCAGTCCATCGGCAGCTGTGATGCCATCCAGACCGATGTCACGGATGGAGATGTCCGCACCTTTCCCGCTGGCGACACCCAGCAACATCGAAGGAGCATGCGTCGGTTCCGCGATCAGACAATGGACTGCCTCACCAAACAGCAGTTTCAGTCCGAAGGCGATTCCTACTGGTCCGCCCCCAACGCCGCAGGGCAGGCTTACGAATAATGGGGATTCGGGACTAACGGAAATTCCGGCTTCTTTGAGCTGGCGACTGAGCCTGGCAGCAGCTACTGCGTAACCGAAGAACAGATCGTAAGAAGATTCATCATCGATAAAGTGGCAGTCAGGGTGAGTGGCTGCAAATTCCCTCCCTTTGGCTACTGCGGCAGTAAAATCCCCCGGAAATTCGATCACTTCGGCGCCAATGGAGCGCAGTTTTTGTTTTTTCCACTCTCTGGCATCGCTGGACATGGTGACGCGCACCGAAAAACCAAGCTTTCGACCCATCAGACCGATGCTCAGCCCTAAATTTCCAGTTGAGCCGACCACTAACGTGTGCTGAGCCAGCAGTTGTTTCACGGCGGATTCGTTGAAGATGATGGTGCTCATATCGGGCTGGAGGATGCCATTTTCAAGCGCGATCTGTTCCGCGATTTTCATCACTTCATAAATACCGCCGCGTGCCTTGATGGATCCGGAGATCGGCAACTGATCATCCCGTTTCAGGTAGAGTGCATGCCCGGAGGGAAAATCAGGATACTGCCTGGCAAGCGCTTCTTTCATGCGGGGAGCTGTCACCAGCGGGGATTCAATCAAGCCTTCCCAGGCTTCAGTTTCCGGGTAGTTTGAGTGGATGAAGGGTGCAAAGCGTTGCAGGCGCGCTTCGGCATCCTCTACTTCGCTCCGCCCGAAATGAAAGCCAGCCAACCCGTGCTGTTGCTGATTGTGCCAATAGACAGGCTGGTATGTTTGTAAACCCTGAATGAGCTGTTGGAATGACATTATTTAACCCTCCCATGCCCGTTAATGGTTGAAAGTTCGATATAATGCTACATCAGGTTTTCAATCCAGTTGAAACAAAAGAGCAGAAAGGGTGCCTTCCCCACTCTATTACTGTAACCAGTTTGAGGACATTTGAAGAAAAAAGCTTTTCTTGCAGCGCTGCCATTCACGATTCCGATCTTTTTCGGCTACCTGTTTTCCGGAATCGCTTTTGGGATTCTGCTCACCAGTCATGGTCATGCCTGGTGGTGGGCGCCTGTGATGGCGGTGGTGATTCTTGCCGGATCAATGCAGTTCATCGCGCTGGAAATACTGGCAGCTCCCTTTAACCCGTTGATGGCACTGGCGATGACGCTGATGGTGAATGCGCGTCACATGTTTTACGGTTTATCGATGTTTGATAAGTTCCGCAATGCAGGCGTCCGTAAACCCTACCAGATTTATGCGCTGACCGATGAGACGTATTCTGTGCTCTGCGAGGTGGAACCGCCAGAAGGCGTGGATCGGGACTGGTTCAACTTCTTTGTCGCTGCATTGAATCAAAGTTACTGGGTTGGGGGTTGCACGCTCGGCGCGCTTGCCGGCAGCGCTTTCCGCTTCAATACGAAGGGGATCGACTTTGTGCTGACAGCGCTGTTCCTGGTGATATTTCTCAGCCAGTGGGAATCCACCCGCGATCATCGTCCAGCATTAATCGGCGTAGGCTGCGCGGTGCTGGCGCTGCTGCTGTTTGGGCCTGACAACTTTATCCTTCCTTCGATGATTGGGATTTTCCTGCTGATGGTTGTGTTGCGCAAACCTGTCGAAGCGAGTGTTGATCATGAGTGAGCACGAAATTTTGATAACAGTGCTGGTGATGGGTGCCGGAACGGTCTTTACGCGCGTGCTGCCATTTCTGTTATTCTCCGGCAAGCGCCAACCGCCGCCGTTTGTTGCCTATCTGGGCAGGGTGCTTCCTTATGCGATCATCGGATTGCTGGTGGTTTACAGTTTCCGCAACACCCAATTATTGCAATATCCGTATGGTATCCCTGAACTGATCGCAATGCTGATCGTGATCGGGCTGCACAAATGGAAGCACAGCTTTATGCTCTCGATTCTGGGCGGGACAGCGGTTTATATGATTCTGGTACAACGGGTGTTTGTGTAGCCCTTAACGCGCAGGATTTCATAACTCATATATTGTTCAGCCCATAAAAACATCATTTATTAAACACATTTTTATTGATAAAAAAGCCGATTTCATTGAAAGTGATATACTATTAAGATTAAGATGATTCAACCAAATCAAATTTCCGGAGTAGACCGATGAATGTTTCTGTATCTCAAGCGCTGTTTTCCCAAGCTTTAGGCATCGTTTCGCATGCAGTAGCCTCAAAAAGTTCAATGCCGATACTGAGCAATATTTATCTGTCCGCTGAAAACGGTGACCTGCGAATTTCTGCCACTAATCTGGAGTTGGGGATCAACTATTGCATTCCTGCCGAAGTTACAGAAGAAGGGGCAGTGACGGTCCCGGCTAAGCTGCTGATCGATTTTGTCAACACGCTGCCGGATGATACGGTTTCACTTGAGCTGGATGCCAAAACGCAAACGCTTTCGGTACGCTGCAAACAGGTGATCAGCATGATTAAAGGCATTGATGCCAATGACTTCCCACCGATTCCGGAGTTTGACGAGAATGAAGCGGTTACCTTTAACGGTGCTGATTTCCGCAAGATGATCTCGCAGGTGGCATTTGCCGCCTCCACCGAAGATGCGCGCCCGATTTTGCAGGGCGTCTACCTCTCGGTTGAAGGCACAACAATGACGATGGTTGCGACAGACGGCTATCGAATCGCGATTCGCAATGTAACGCTGCAGGACAGCTTCGATGAACCGATTTCAGTGATCATCCCGGCGCGGACGATGCTGGAACTGGTGCGGATTACCAGCGACGCTACGAAACAGATCATGATGAACCTGTCCCCGAACAAGAATCAGGTTATTTTCCATATGCATCAAATTGAACTGGCGTCCCAGATCATCGCGGGAAAATACGTTGATTACAAAGCCATCGT
The DNA here is from genome assembly GCA_012799995.1 of Chloroflexota bacterium. Taxonomy (GTDB): domain Bacteria; phylum Chloroflexota; class Anaerolineae; order Anaerolineales; family Anaerolineaceae; genus Flexilinea. The sequence continues at coordinate 4,008 of JAAZKE010000050.1, forward strand.
TCCGAAGAATTTCAAAACCAACACTGTGGTTTCTACCTCGGCATTGCTCAAAGCCTGTACGCAGGCGATCATCATCACCCGCGAGACAAAATATCTGACACGCTTCAACATTACCGGCGAAGAAAGCGGAGCCGGGAAAATCCAGATCACAGCTCACTCTGAAGAGACCGGGTTCTACGAGAATGAGATTGATGCCAATGTCGATGGACAGGATCTGGCGATTGCCTTTAACGCGCGCTTCCTGCAGGATGTGCTGGAAGTCGTTACCACACCCAACGTATCCATTCGAACCAACACCAATGTCTCGCCTGGGCTGATTGTCCCGCTCGATGACGAGTTGGATTATCAATACGTGATTATGCCGATGCACTTAGGATAAAGATCCCGTGGCGACACCAAGACAGTCCAACGAATCTTATAATACCAACCTGCTTTTTTCAATTCAAATAATTCTGGCACAATATCCGATCCTGCAAGATCGGATTGTTGATGCCATGTTGAATCGTCTGGTAGGTGAAGGGTTCTTGACCTTTAATGAATTCGAGATCCGCGCACGCGACTTTGCTGTCATGTCCCAAAAACGGGAAGGGCTGCAGAATCCGTTCGCTCAGGAAGCGCCCAACGTCTGGGAATTACGATTGCAGCGCGTCAGAGCACAGCTGATCAGCGTTGAGTTTTCGCAGCATTACACGCTCGATGACTTTTCCGGAATTGTGGAAAATGTGGTTCAAAACCGCGTACCCGAGCTGCGGCCGGAATTCATGTGGCACAATCTGCAATATTCGAACATTGATACGATCATTGACCAGGCGCTGGAGATTGAGCGCCTGCCGCTGATAGAACGGGAACGCAACCAATCCAAGATGATGGGCGCAAAAACAGCGCTGATTCGCCGTCTGATCAGTGACCAGCTGCCATATCTTGAAATTGCCAAAAAGGTATTCACGATTTGGGATTTGATTGACATCAACAAAAGACGGATCGGAAAAGGCTGTATCGGCGGCAAGGCTGCCGGCATGCTGCTGGCGCATCGCATCCTGCAAAAAGCAGAAGATGCCGACATTCGTTCTTCCGTGATAGAATCGGACACCTATTTCATTGGTGCGGATGAGTTCTATACCTTTCTGAGCTTTAACGATCAGCTTGATCTGCTGGATTTGCGCTATGACGACGAGAGCGTTTATCGCATGCGCTATCCAGAGATTATAGAGCGGTTTAAATATACACACTTCCCCAAAGAAATTGTTGACAGCCTGTCGCGGGTGATCAACGAGATCAAGGGCAAACCTTTTATTGTACGATCCTCCAGTATGCTCGAGGAGGACTGGCAGCATTCGCTGACGGGATATTACGGCAGTCATATCATTCCCAACCAGGGAACGACGCAGGATGCTCTGAATGCCTTGCTGGATGCTGTACGTAACATATACGCCAGCGTTTTTGACCCGAATGTACTGAACTATCGCAAACGAAATGGGTTGATTGATTTTCCCGAGAGTATGGCGGTGCTCATCCAGGTGATCATGGGCTGCAAGACCGGAAACTTCCTTTTCCCGGATATCGCCGGCACCGGTTCAAGCAAAAGCCCATTCCGCTGGCGCGGTTATTCCCCGGTGGCTCTTAAAGATGAGGGGTATCTGCGACTGGTCTGCGGCATGGGAACGCGCGCGGTCAACCGTACCGCCACCGATTTTACCCAGATTGTGGTGTTGAACGACCCCGAAAAAACCAGAACGGTTTTTTCGGTGGACGAACCCGAATTCGCGCAGTCCTTTATCGATCTGATAAACCTGAAATCCAATAAATTTGAGAGTTTGGAGATTCCGGAAGCGATTAATGAGAAATATGCCCTGTTTCCGTTAATTGTTCAAACAATTGAGGATGGCAAACTGCAACCGGTGATGCGCGGGATGGACCCGGATGGATTTGTGATCAACTTTGACGAGCTGATCCGTAAAAGCGATTTTACCAAGCTGATGCGTGACATTCTGGCAACCCTGGAAAAAGCTTTCCGCCGCCCGGTGATGATTGAATTTACCATGGGCGTTGACATGACCAGCAATACCCGCCCCGCTTTCCAGATTCAAATCGACAAATTCAGACCGATCTCTCAGGCTGAGAAGCTGGAGCATCAATACACCTTTGAGCCGATTCCGGAGGATAAAGTCTTTTTGAAATCGGACATTTATGTTATGAACGGTTTTGAGAAAAACATCCGCCACATCGTAACCATCCGCTGCCCCGATTTCAATCAGATGGACAAAGCCTGCGCCCCCACTTTGCAGCAGTATATTCGCAAACTGGACGAGCGTCTCGGTAAGGATGGGTATATTCTGATGAGCAACGGCCGCTTGGGTGTACAGCAGCAGGCACAAGGAGTTCCGATCACGCTCAACGAGTTCCCAAATGCGCGCGCAATTGTCGAAATCAGTGATTCGGTCAGCGGCGAAAACGCTGATCCAATGGCGGGAACGAACTTCTTCCAGAATTTACAGGAAGCCGGCATCTACGTCATCAGCATCAATCGCTATCGGGATACCAGTTTCGTGGATGATGCTTTCTTTACGCAGCAGCCCAATCAGGTGCGCGCCTGGATCGAGGATTTACCGGAATCACTGGCGGAGATCATTCAGGTGTTCCCAGTGACGGGTTATAAGAACGCACGCCAGCTGAAAATTGCTCTCAACCGCGCTGAAGGGCATGTAACTGCATATTTCGAATAATAAATCAGAGGTTAAAAAACTTTACCGATCTCGTCGCGCTCCGGCCATGGCAGCAGCGCTCCCTGATCGTTGATGGTAACGCCGGCACCTTGGTGTTCGCTGACTGTCCCGATCTGCTTGCAGGGAATATTTTCAGCTTTAAACGCTTCCAATATTTTGTCTTTATCAGCCTGAGCAACGGTCATCAGCAGCGCTCCGGATGCAATGGTGTTGAGCGGGTTCAATCCGAAAAACCCACAGATTTTTGCGGAGAGCGCCGGGATGGGGATCAGGTCTGGATTAACTGTGAAGTGACGACCGGAGGCGTGGGACAGTTCCCACAAAGCTGAAGCGATGCCTCCTTCGGTTGGGTCATGCATAGCGGTGACCTGCCCATGTGCCAGCGCCAGTTGAGCGTCGCGAGTGACGCCAATCCCTGGATTGTGAGTGAAGTTCTGCGCTATGCGCAGCTCCTCTTCGCTCAGGAAGCCTTTCAGACGCTCACTGAACTCAGCTGCAAGGATTGCCGTCCCTTCTATCGGGACGCCCTTTGTGACCAGAATTGCATCTCCCGGTCTGCAGCCGGTTGGCGTTACCAGTTTGTCCTTTTCCACTTCACCAACCATCGCGCAGATCATAATCGGGCGTGAAATTCCAAACGTGATCTCGGTATGGGCATTGACCAGTGAGATATCCATCTGACGGCAGGCGTCAAAAAGCTGTTCGGAAATCTTGAAAACTGATTTCTGATCGGTTTTATTTTCAGGGAAGAGCGTGGTAACCATTATCCATTTGGGACGAGCGCCGGTAGTCGCGATGTCGTTGGCGTTGACGTTCACCGCATACCAGCCGATTTTGTCGGTTGCGAAGGTAATCGGATCGGTTTTCATCACCAGAAAGCGGTCTTCCAGCTCGATAATCCCGCAATCCAACCCGATTCCCGGTCCGAGCTGAATGCGCGGATCCGTAACCGGTGCCAGACGGGTGATTTCAGCCAGCATTTCAGGCGGCAATTTACCGATGGGTAGCGTGTGTTTTTTCATGGTTCCCGACATTTGCGAAGGTTAGTATAACATCGCTTTTCCGTAGTTTCCATGGCAAAAGAAAACAGCCGGAACGCCCGGCTGTTTGTTGTGCAAATTCGAAGACCTAAATCCCGTTGGAATTCAGGAAATCCGCAAGCAGATTCATACAAACCTGCTTGCGATATTCTGCCGAAACCCGGCCCCGGATGGGAACGATCGCTTCCTGATATTTTGCCAGGAACGCCGGTTTCAAGGCAGTCGCTTCCGCAAGCGTCTTGCCAAGTAACATGGCTTCAAATTCTCTGAACCGCAAGACTGTGTCACTGATGGCGCCAAAGGCTGCTGCGACGCGGCTGATTTTCCCATTTTCAGTATTTAACAATCCGACAAATGCGACCCGTGAGATCGCCATTGCACGCCTTGCGCCAACTTTGTAATAGTAGTAATCATCCAACCCCTTCAAGGGCAGACGAATATCGGTCAACAGCTCGTCCTCGCGCAGGATTGTTTTTCCGCGACCGGTAAAGAATTCTTCAATCGGTACAATCCGCTCACCGGCAATTGAAGACAGCTTTAGCTCGGCGTCGCTGGCGTATAAAATCAGCACGCTGTCCGCTTTTGGGGATGCGTTGCAGATATTTCCGCCGATCGTTCCGCGGTTGCGCGTGGCTGGGGAGGCGATGCGAATCATCGCTTCTTTCAGTACCTTTGGGACGGCGGGGTGATTCAGTAGCATGGTGTAATTACAGCCTGGTCCGATGTGCAGCATGTCACCATCCTGCTCGACCTTTTGCAGCGCGCTCAGTTTGTTGAGAAACAAATAGGATGAGGGCTGGGCTTTAATCATCAAATCAGTGCCGCCGGCATAGGGAACGACCTGGTTTTCGGAGCGAATTTTCAAAGCCTCTGCAAGGGTTTCCGGAATGTACCCGTTCCTGAGTGTTACCATAATCCCTCCCCATTTTCGGATGCTTTTTTGATGGCAGATACAATCGCACTGTATCCGGTGCAGCGGCATAAATTGCCGGAGATGCCTTCGCGGATTTCCTCTTCAGTCGGATGCGGGTTATGAGAGAGCAGCGCTTCAGAAGCCATCACCATTCCCGGAATACAGAATCCGCACTGGACAGCGCTGAATTCCGCATAGGCTTCCGATAGCTTCTGGTATCGTTTGGTTTTGCTGTATCCTTCGATCGTCATCACATCGCTGCCGCTGACACTACCCAGTGCGACCATGCAGGAGTTCGCCAGCTGACCGTCAATAATCACTGAGCAGGCGCCGCACTCGCCTTCTTTACAGCCGCATTTGACGCCGGTCAGCAGAAATTCCTCGCGCAGTACGTCTAACAGCCGAGCGGAGGGATCGCTGTGGCTTTCAGTCTCTTCTCCGTTCAGGCGAAATCGAATGGTATCTGTCATTTTGCCCCCTTCGTCAGAAATTCCAGAGTATCTTCCTGTGAAAATGGTGTTTTGTACAAATTGGTCCCCAATGCGCTTTCCATCGCGGAGATATACGCCTGCGCTCCGCCAACGGCTGGGAGCTCGCCGGCACCTTTTCCGCCGAATGGCCCGCCTTCATAAGGATGGTCAACGATGTCGGTTTGGAGATGCGGCACATCCATGGCTGTGGGGATGATATAGTCGCTGAGACTGTTGTTGCGGATTTGTCCTTTGCTGTTGACGTCCATCAACTCGATTGAGCCGTAGCCAATACCCTGCAGGAAACCGCCCTGCATCTGACCCTGCACGATGCGATAGTCAATCGCTGTTCCGACATCGTACATGCCCCAGGCGCCGATCACCCTGGTGACGCCGGTGAGGGTATCAACCTCAACTTCAACCACATTGGCTGACCAGGAATAATCGGGGTACGGGTCGCCCTGGAAAACCGACAGGTCCCACGGAATCATGAATTCTGGATGGACGTAGTGTTCTTCCACTTCCTGTTCCTCACCATCTTCCCACTGCTCTTTCAATTTCTCCGCAGCGCGATTCAACAGTTTCCCGACCACCATCAGCGAACGGCTTGCGGCGGTTGGACCGGAATCAGGTACGAAATCGGTATTCGGATTCTTGATAATCACGTCTTCAATCGGGATGCCGAGCGTCTTGGCTACAATCTTGACAAAGGTTGTTTTCAACCCCTGCCCCATGTCTGTCCCGGCAGTGAGCACTTCCACTTTGTTATTGGCGAGCTTATGCAGACGAACGACCCCTTTAATCATGTCACGTTCGCCGCTGCCAGTGAACCCGCAACCATGATAAGCGAGTCCCAACCCAATTCCTTTGCGGTAGCGTCCGCTCTGGTTTTTGTATTCTTGATATTTCTGACTGTATCCGCTGGCTTTATCGACTTTTTCAATCATCTCGGGCATTGGGATATGGAAATGATAACGCCCTCGAGTAGAGGTCTCATCTCCTTTTTTTGCCAGATAGCGCAGTTTGAATGGCAGCGGATCCTCGCCGACGGCTTTGGCGATGTGGTTCATAAACATTTCGATCGCGAAAAAGGTCTGCGGACCGCCGAAGCCACGAAAAGCACCGTTTGGGACAGTGTTTGTTTTTACGGCTTTTCCCTCTACACGCAAGGCATCAAAGGTGTAAACACCCATCGCGCCGATCAAACCACGTTGCAGAACAACCGGGGAGAGGGTGATGTAAGCACCGCTGTTATAACGGATGTCAGCCTGGATGGCGGTAATCTTCCTGTCTTTTATGGCAGCCTGATAACGCATGCTGGCTGGGTGTCTTTTTGAAGTCACAGTGATGTCGTCGCGCCGATCCAGCACACATTTGACCGGTTTGCCGATTTTGTTGGCAGCAACTGCAACCTGACATCCAAGGATGGAGGGATAGGCCTCTTTCCCACCGAATGCACCGCCCATTTCTGCCTGAATCACGCATACTTTGTCGGGGCCTAATCCCAACGCTTTCTGCAATGCGCGATGCACATAGTAAGGGCACTGCAATGAGCCGGCTACCGTGATCTTGCCGTTTGGATCTTTCATGCCGATCATCGATTGGACTTCCATGTAGATGTGTTCCTGATATCCGGTCTCAATCGTCTCGTCCAACACCTGATCGGCTTCGGCGAAGGCCTTCTGCCAATCACCTTTTTCATATTCGTAATGGTAAAAAAAGGTCTCGCCTTTCCTGAAATCGATCTCGGGGGTTTGTTCCTCGTAAACTACCACGATCTGGCTCAGCAACTCACGGACCTTTTTGAGGTCAGGTCCGACCAGCATCAGAATAGGCTCACCGATATAAGTGACCACGCCATCCGCGAAGACCGGACAATCATCAGCGACGATGTGCACGAAATTTTCTCCCGGTACGTCGTTTTTGTCGATGATCACATAACCTTCAGGCAGTTGCGGAAGTTGAATTTCCTTGATGATTGCCTTTGCTACAGAGGAGTAAAGGACCTTGCCGTGTTGCATATCCGGGATTTGGAGATCATCTGTATACCTGGCTGCCCCACTCATTTTGAGATCATGGTCCAGCTTTTTTACAGGGGTAGAAATAGTATCCATGCGGACTCCTGTCAATTTGTATCACCCTCATCATTGTCAATTTCCGAGAAGAAACGACTTGGGCACAATTAAATTCGCACCAAGTGGTGAGGATGGTTCCAATTTTTATCTATTATAAAATAAATTGGAGCCGTTCAGATGTCTGACAAATATTACCTAAATGTCTGACAAACATTACTTGTTAATTAAACACCTGCTATGAGAGTCCGTTTTTTGTTAAAATTATAGTATGGGAATTGCTGTACCAAACAACCCGGTTCTGGATCAATTTCCAAAACAATTCGATTTGATTGCAACTTTATTCTGGAGAGACCATGACCAATTTTACTGTTAACGGACAAGCTGTTTCTACGGAAACCTCAAAAAATCTGCTTCAATTTCTGCGTGACGATCTTAGGCTGACCTCGGTAAAAGATGGCTGCAGTGAAGGGGCGTGTGGCGCCTGTACGGTGTTGATAGATGGAAAAAAGATGAAAGCCTGCGTCGTAAAGATCAGTTCCCTGGAAGGAAAATCGGTAATTACGGTGGAAGGCTTGAGTGAACGTGAAAAAGAAGTCTACAGTTATTGTTTCGGGGAAGCCGGTGCTGTCCAGTGTGGTTTCTGTATCCCCGGGATGGTTATTTCAGCGAAAGGGCTGCTGGATGGGAATCTCACACCCAGCCGCGATGAGATCCGTGCTGCCATCAAAGGGAATATCTGCCGCTGTACCGGTTATGTGAAGATCGTTGATGCCATTGAAATGGCCGCGCGTTTCTTTCGCGAGAATCTGACTATTCCTTCCGCAGTTACTAAAACCGGTATAAACAGACGTTTTATTCGAATTGATGCTGAGGAGAAAGTGCTTGGCACGGGGTTGTATGCCGATGATCTGGAATTCCCTGATATGGTATACGCCAAAGCGCTGTTTTCAGCTTATCCGCGTGCCATCGTCAACGCCATTGATACGAGTGAAGCAGAAAAGCACCCTGATTGCCTTAAAATTCTGACCTCTGTCGATGTACCAGTCAACAAACTGGGACATATTATTAAAGACTGGGATGTGATCATCCCGGTTGGCGGGACGACCCGCTTTATCGGTGATGCGGTAGCGCTGGTTGCTTCCTCCCGCAAAGAAACGCTGGATGAAATATTGTCTCTGATCAAGGTGGATTACACCGAACTTGAACCGATTACCGACACGCTGATTGCGATGGATCCGCAAACAGACCACATTCACGAGAATGGCAACATCCTGGCTGAAGAACACCTGATTCGCGGTGACGTTGACAAAGCGATTGCCGAAGCAGCCTTTGTGGTCACCCAGAAATACCAGACCCCCGTCGGAGAACATGCATTTATGGAGCCCGAATGCGCGGTTGCGCTGCCTGAGGGTGATGGAGTCCTGGTTTATACCGGTTCCCAATCTATTTATGACGAACAAGTGGATATTGCGCGCATGTTAAAACTTCCGCTGGAAAAGGTGCGCTGTGTTTCGATGCTGGTTGGCGGCGCTTTTGGCGGCAAGGAAGACCTGACTGTGCAGCATCATGCCGCACTGATGGCATGGATTTTAAAGCGGCCGGTGAAGGTTAAATTCTCACGCAGCGACAGCTTTAAATATCATGTCAAACGACATAAGATGGATCTCGAATTCACGACCGCCTGCGACAGTGAAGGGAAACTGACTGCGCTAAAGGCGAAGATCATTTCTGATACCGGAGCTTATGCCTCTCTGGGTGGGCCGGTTCTGCAGCGTGCCTGTACACATGCCGGCGGCCCTTATAACTATCAGAATATCGATGTGCATGGCATAGCCGTTTATACCAACAACATTCCGGCGGGTGCATTCCGTGGTTTCGGTGTGACGCAAAGCTGTTTCGCCATTGAGAACAACATCAACCTGCTGACAGAAAAGGTGGGCATATCCCCGTGGGAAATCCGCTGGCGCAATGCAGTCAAACCGGGCGAAGTGCTGCCAAACGGCCAGATCGCAGCACCCAATACCGGTATTCGCGAATGTCTGATGGCTTTGAAAGATGTTTATGAAAAAGCCGCTCACGCTGGAATCGCCTGTGCATTTAAAAACAGTGGGATTGGTGTGGGGAACGAGGACGCGGGACGCTGCATCCTCTCGATAGAAGATGGCGTTGTGCATACCCGCACCTCCGCTGCCTGCATGGGGCAGGGCGTTGGGACAGTCTGCACGCAAATTGTTTGTGAGACAACAGGCATTGATGCCTCACTGGTCTATCATGAGCGCCCGGATACCGCCCGCACACCTGATTCCGGCACCAGTACTGCTTCCCGACAGACGTTGATCACCGGGGAAGCAACCCGTCGCGCTTCAGAGCTGCTCAAAGCAGAACTGGATGCTGGCAAGACGCTTGCTGATCTGGAAGGGAAAGAATTCTACGGAGAATTTTTCGCAATTACCGATCCCATGGGTTCAAACAAAAAGAACCCGGTTAGCCACGTTGGCTACGGGTTCGGCGCTGCTGTGGTACAGCTGGATGAGGATGGTAAAGTGACTGATATCCATGTTGCCTATGACCCCGGTGTTCCGGTCAACCTTCAGGCGATTGAAGGTCAGATTGAGGGTGGTGCCGTGATGGGAATGGGTATGGCGCTTACCGAAGATTATGCGATGAAAGAAGGCAGACCGCTCAAGAAATACGGCACGCTCGGTCTGCTGCGCGCGACCGATATTCCGGAAATTCACATTAATCTGGTGCGGTCTTCCGGAGAGAAATCCCCATACGCCTATGGGGCAAAGGGGATTGGCGAACTCAGCCTGATCCCGATCGCGCCTGCCTGTTCAGGCGCTTATTATGCGCTTGATGGAAAATTCCGCACGGTGTTACCGCTGCGGGAAACATTCTATAAAAAATAAACGCCCAACCGGGAATTAAAATAAGGTGGACTTCAAGGCGCCTGATTCAACAGGCGCCAAACTTTATCCAGCGCCTGTAAACCGGTCAGATTGCGCACCGTCCAGCCATATGTTTTTAAATCATTCCCGCTGAAATCACAAAGACTGTCGTTGCTGAAGCTTGGATGAACATCATTCTCACGCAATCCATGGCCGGGCAGCGGTTGCATGGCGCGCCACAGGTTCCAGACCGGAACCTGAAAATCGATCGCAATTTGCGCGATGATCTGGTTGAAACTGCCATCGCCTTCGATATCGTCCGCCTTGAATACCAGAATCGGCACCACAAAGCGATCCAGACTTTTTTGCACCAGCGAACGCAGGTGTTTATCAAAATCTTCCGGCTTGCTGAATGCATCATTTGTCCCTAACGCGATAAACGCTATCACTGGTTTCCAAAGCCGGTATTCGCAGGAGGTTGCTGATTCATAGGGCCAGCAGATTTCATCCTCATACCAGTGATAGGTATCCAACCCCATCGCAGTGATCCCGTTGGCAGTGGCGCGTGACTCGCGCGAAAAAGACCAGCGAAAATGATCAATCGTTTTCTGCAGATCGGTGTATGGCCCGATCGTGTAGCCGGACTCACCGAAGTCAAAACAGGAAAGAAAAGAGGGCATCATGCTGTTGCTGTCGCCCACTTTGCTGAATTTATTGGGGTCGCTGCCCTGTTCCAAGGCAGCCCGGTAAACCGCGATCATCAACGGGCTGATCGATTCTGGCAGGATTGGCCATTCCCGCCACTCAGACGCAAGCGGAACCGCTGTGGCAGTTGGCTGTGCAGTCGATGTCGGTTCATTGACAGGGAGATTTGTCTGTGTTGGCGTGATATCAGTGGGAGCTGCCGGAAGAGAGGGCGTGGTCATGATTGGCAGGGTTTGTGTGGCAATCGGATCCTGCGGTCGGTTGCGGCTGAAAATCAGCGTGAAGGTAAACAGCAACAGCGCAATGACAACTGCGAGTACCATGGATAAGAAAAGGCGATAATCCCGGTTCTTCTTTTTCGCTGCCATTTTTCTGCTCACTTCAAGCCCAAAACATATGGAAGATGATCGAGATCACAATTCCCAGCAAAATTCCGGCAATTACCTGCAGAGGAGTATGCCCAATCACCTCTTTCAACAGCTGGTCACTGATCGGTTGTCCGCTGAAAACGTCCCGGATCAATTGATTGATTCGCTGCGCCTGCAAGCCGGACTGCCAGCGTACATTGGCGGCATCGTATGTTACGATGACCACCATTCCCATCGCCAAACTGAAAGAGGCAGAGTTGAATCCTTTCCATAATCCGGTGGAGAGTGCAAGCGAGGTCACTAGCGAAGAATGCGAGCTGGGCATGCCGCCGCTCTGGATCAGCTGAAACCAATCCCATTCCCGTTCTTTGAAAAAATGGATTATCGGTTTGAGCAGTTGTGCGATCAGCAGGCTGATCGTTCCCGCGATTAAAGCCTCATTCTGCAACAGTTCTTTAAAACCCAAGCAATTGCTCCTCAGCCGAACTTTGCAAACCGATTTTTTCCAGCTTCTGCTGCGTTTGATCCAAGATCTGGTTGCAGAAAGATAACAGTTGTGTGCCAGATTGATACAGCACCAACGCTTCTTCAAGCTCAATGCCGCCTTTTTCAAGCTGTTCCACAATTGATTCCAACTGTTCAATCGCTTCTTTGTATGTTAAATTCTCCGGTAAAGGTTCCATAGTTTATCCTATCTGGTTGATTTCTGCCTGTGCGCTGCCATCGCGCAGCTGCAGAACGACCGTTTCCCCAACGGACAATTGCGAAACCGAAGGGATGAGGCTGCCATCTGCCTGCCTGATCAGCGCGTAACCGCGCTCCAATACTGCGCTAGGATTCAAGGCATTCATACGTTGCTCAAGATTCTGCAGCACCAGCTGTTGCCGTTCATAAAAACGTTCCATGGCTTGATTGATGCGCGCGTGCTGTTGTATCAGTGTTTGACGCCCGCGTTCCAGTTGACGGGTGGGAGCGGCGGATTCCAATTTCTGAGCCAGCGCATTCAACTGCATGCGTTCCGATTCATAACGGTGAAGCATGAGCCGATCCAGGCGCAGGCTGAACGTGTCCAACAGCTGAGCCTGGTTATAACGATCCGGCACCGCAGTTACCGCTGCTGCGGTTGGGGTGGGTGCGCGATAATCAGCTGCAAAATCCGTCAATGTGAAGTCAATCTCATGTCCAACTCCGCTGATAATCGGAATCGGTGAGGCTGCTACGGCACGCACGACTTTTTCATCGTTAAATGCCCACAAATCTTCGATTGACCCGCCGCCACGTCCAATCAAGATTACATCGGGCTGGTGGGAAATTAATGCGTTCAGCGCTTTTACAATTGATGGCGGGGCTTCGACACCCTGAACACTCGCCGCAGAGAGCAGTACTTCAGCATTTGGCCAGCGTTTTTCCAGCGTGTTGAGCATGTCCTGCACAGCAGCGCCACTCAGTGAGGTGACGATGCCGACTTTTTGGGGGTATTGTGGCAACGGTCGTTTCCGCTCCTCAGCGAATAACCCTTCCTGTTCCAGTTTTTCTTTCAGGCGCAGGAAGTCTTCATACATTTTGCCGCGCCCGAAAGGGTAGAGCGCATCTGCGTACAGCTGATAGGAGCCGCCCCGTTCATATACGCCGATCCGTCCATGAGCAATGACCGAACGGCCATTTTCCAGCAGATCGCGGAATTCCGCTGCATACGTTCGCCAAAGCACGCATTTGAGCATGCTCTGTTCATCTTTGAGTGTGAAGTAGATGTGACCGGATGATGGTACTGACAGATTGGAGATTTCTCCGTTTACTGATATATCTTCCAGAATGGGATCAGATTCAAGCAGATTCCGAATTTGACGGTTGACATCGCTGACGGAAAGAGTGGCAAATTCAGCTGAAAAAAAAGCTTGCTGAGACATATTTTTCAGTATATCACAGCCAAAAATCAGCCTTGATGTTTGGAAGTTGTGCTGATGATTAACTTCTGCCGTTCCGCTTCCTGCACCGCCAGTTGATCGCAGCGGTTGTTTTCTTTGGTGTCGGCATGCCCCTTGACCCATACAAACCGAACCTGGTGCTGCTTGAGGCAAGCGCGCAGCATTTTCAGCAGGTCTATATTTTTGGCCGGCTCTTTTTTGTTGCGCATCCAGCCGTTGGCATGCCAGCGTTCCAGCCAGCCTTCTTCCACCATTTGCACGATGTATTTTGAATCGGAATAGACCGTAACCCGGCTGGGGCGCTTCAGCGCTTTCAGCCCTTCGATTACTGCCCGAAGTTCCATGCGGTTGTTGGTGGTGTTCGCTTCACCGCCGGAAAGCTCCTTCCGATGGGGTCCGGAAATCAACACAATGCCATAGCCGCCCGGTCCCGGGTTCCCCAGACAGGCGCCATCGGTATAAATTGTGACTTCCGCAGCTTTATCCATCGATTCCTTTTCTCATCGCTGTTGTTCGAATTGCGTTAGAATTGGGCTATGAACAAAACCCTGTCGTGTTTAATGAAGCGTCGCAGCATTCGAAAATACGCTGACCGGCCGATTGAAGAAGACGCGAAAAAGGCGGTGCTGGATGCTGCTTTTCGCGCTCCCACGGCAGGGGCGATGATGCTTTATTCTATCATCGAGGTGGAAGATCCTCAAAAGAAAGCGCAGCTGGCAGAAAGTTGTGATCATCAACCGTTCATAGCCACCGCTCCGTGGCTGTTGCTTTTTTTGGCAGACTACCAAAGATGGCAGGATGGTTACGCTCACTTTAATGTTGAGGAAGCTGCGCGTCAGCATGGGCGTCAGATTCGCCAACCGGGCGTAGGAGATCTGATGTTGGCTTGTCTGGATGCGATCATTGCAGCGCAGACGGCAGTGATTGCAGCGGAGTCACTGGGGATTGGCAGCTGTTATATTGGCGATATCCTTGAAAACTACGAAATCCATCAAAAACTGCTAAACCTGCCGCGCTACACCATGCCAATAGCACTGGTCTGTTTCGGTTACCCTGCTGCTTCGGAGATGCAGAGGAAGTATACGCCACGGTTTGATCGGGATCTGGTGCTTTTCAAAGACAGCTATCGCCGCCTGACAAAGGAGGAACTTGAGCGGGCATTTAATGCAGATCCGGAGGCAGTGAACGCTGCTGAACGCAATTACCTGCGCAAATTTAGTGCGGATTTTTCCTTTGAAATGACTCGTTCGGTCAAAAAGATGTTGGAAAACTGGCAACAAGATTTCTCCCCGGCATGACGCAATCGAAAAACCTCTTTTATAAGAAAATCCTGTTCACACTGTCGCTGATAATCGCTGCGGTTCTGGCTGTTCACGGCGTTTTTCTGCGCTATGGCGAATTCCTCTCCAAAGGATCTATCGTAGTTTCTTTCGTAGTTGTGATGCTTGTGATTTTAACAGGCAGCATCTTTATTCTGCTCCTCATCTGGGCATCCTCTTCTCTGGGAAAAGTCAGATCGATTAAGAGAATAAAACTGCTGAGCTGGATGAGCGCCTTGCTGGTGATCCTGCTTCTAGTCTTACTCTACCTGTTTCACCGCTGGAGTGAACCTTTCGGTGATATCCGCATCCGGATATTTCTGTATGGTGCAAGCCTTATCATCGCTGCCTGGTTGCTTGAGCCAGAAGAAGGTATTCGCTTCCGCTCGTTGCTCAAAGCAGCTCTTATCCAGGCGGTTGTATTCACCCTCCTCAGTAATTTTCGCGATGTCAACGGCTATCCTTTCAGTGTCGGTTGGTCGGAGGGTAATCGTTTTTGGGATTATTCGGTGAGTTTTGGCAGACATCTTTATGACTGGCCGCAGGACAAGCCGATTCCTGCCTACATCGACCCGGGACGTCAGAGCCTGTGGGGGCTGATCTTCCTGCTGCCGGGCGTCAGCATTCAGGCGATGCGTGCCTGGAACGATATCCTGTTTATCGTCCCGTGTCTGGTGCTGGGATGGGCGTTGTTCCGTGCGCATACGGTTGGAAATGAGCTGCGCATCGCAGTGATCTTCTGGTCAATGCTGTTTTTACTGCAAGGGCCAATTTATACGCCGCTGATTTTAAGTGCGATATTGATCGCGCTTACCCACCGGGGCCCGAACTGGCTGTTTGGGCTTGGTACGATTGTCGCTTCCTATTACGCCATAATGTCGCGCTCCACCTGGATTCTGGGGCCAACCACGTTCGCCGTTCTGTTGGCAATCCTTGACAGGAAAGATTCAAACCAGTTGAAAGGATGGAGAACGTTACGACCGGCAATTCTGATAGGACTGTGCGGTTTGCTGGGTGTACTCGTTTTCCTGAAACAAAATGAAATCCTGCAATTCACAGGAATTCGATCAAGTACTGCACCGATAGTTGAAGTGGAAGCGTTGCCATTGGTTGCGGATTCTGCAACGGATGATATTACAGCAGTAGAGTCTCCTCCATCGATGTTTACGCCGGAGGGGATCCGTTATTTCCTTGAACGGCAGCCATTATTATGGAGCCGGTTATTGCCCAATGAAATTTATCCCAGTGGCATCCTGCTTGGATTGTTGCTGGCCGTTGCTCCTTTGCTGATCGTTTTGACCGTCTGGCGGCTGAAAGCCAGCCCTTCGTTCAACGGGCTGCAGGATTGGCTCAGCGGGCTCATCCTGCTGGGGTTGCTGTTCGTTGGGCTGATTATCTCTGTCAAGATCGGCGGCGGGTCCAATCTGCATAACCTGGACATGTTCCTGATCGCGTTGTTGTTCGTTGCTGCTGCTTATTGGAATACCGGCATGGCGGACTGGCTGCAAGGCATTGTAAATTCCGAAAAATGGCTCAACTGGGTGTTGCTGGCAGCAGTGATTTTGCCGGTTGCTGCGTCGATGTTGACCGTTGAACCGAAAAAGTATCCGGCCGCAGAAAAAACTGCCGACAGCCTGGCACAGGTGCAACGGGCCGTGGAGACATACCGAGAGGGAGAGATCCTGTTCATGGATCAGCGTCAGTTGCTGACGTTTGGCTTTGTGCCAAAAATCCCGTTGATCGCTGATTATGAGAAGAAATGGATGATGGATGAAGCGATGGCAGATCATGGCGCCTGGTTTGAGCCGTATCTTGCGGATCTGCGAACGCATCGCTTCAGTTTGATTGTCAGTGAGCCGCTGCAGATTCAGTTCCAGGGTGCCAATAAAAATTTCAGCGAGGAAAATGATCTGTTTGTAAAATGGGTCTCCATCCCGACGCTGTGCTATTACCAACCGCTGGAGACTTTCCCTGAAGATGGTGTTCAGTTGCTGGTGCCGCGCACCGAACCTTTTGAATATCCAGAGGTCAGCTGTCCCTGATCTTCTTCAGAATTGCTGTGTTGGTCGCAGTTGGCGCGGGTGCCACAGCTGTTGGGATGTTTGCCTTTCCATGGGCAGCGACCAAACCGGTGAGGATTACGGTTAATTGAATTAAAATCAGTCCGAAAGGTTTTTATTTATGAACCAGTCCTTTATCTTTTTTCAATTCCAAAGGTTTATCAAAATCTGCCAAGGAGATATGGGTTGATTACTTCAACTTCCAATCCAATTGTTCAGCAAGTCCGCAGGCTGAACGCCAAACGAAAGGAACGGATGGAGAAGCGCAGCTACGTCGCCGAAGGGGTGCGTCTGTTGGAAGAAATCTGGGATGCAAAACACAACATCCGACAGGTGTATTACAGCGAGCCCTTGAGCGAGCGTTCAGGTTCTCTGTTGAAGGAATTGAAAAAAGCGGGCGTCGCGGTTGAGGAAGTCAGCCAATCGGTACTGAAGGCGATGTCTGATACTGAAACACCGCAGGGGATTCTGGCGATAGTTGAAATGATCGACGCTGTGTTACCCGCATCGCCGCGGCTGATTTTGATTTTAGATGGGATTCATGATCCGGGCAATCTGGGTACGATGTTGCGAACCGCGGTGGCAGCTGGTGTCGAGTTGGTATTTCTGGCACCGAATTGCGCGGATTTATACAGCCCGAAAGTGATCCGGTCCGCGATGGGGAATCATTGCCGGATTCCAATCCAACAGGCGGAATGGCAGCAGATTGAGCACTATTGTGCCAGTCAGCGGGATCTTCGGATCTATGCCGCTGCGATGGAAAACGGGATCAGCATGTGGGAGGCAGACCTGCGTGGGCCGGCCGCCCTGATCATTGGCTCAGAGGCAGAAGGAATCAGCGTTGAAGCACAACAGCTGGCTGCGAAGAAGATTTTTATTCCAATGGCACCGGAGGTAGAATCGTTGAATGCCGCAGTGGCTGCTGGAATCCTGATGTATGAAGTGGTACGCCAGCGGATGGAAATGGACAGGAAAAGAGGAACAGGCGAATGATCGAAGTGCATCAGTTGGCAGCTCCGGAATCAGGCGGAACCAAACTCAGCAAAACAGACTGGCTGGATATTGCCGTCTGGGGGCGAATAGATAAATGCTTTCAAGTAGACACTGAGACAAAAGCACTGCTCGCCAGAGCATCAGCGCTCGCCAAGACAGCCAAAGTGAAAGCTTCGCTGGTTTTATCCGGCAGTGGGCTGCTTCCTCATGGGCGAAGTTATTTCAAATCTGGTGCTGATCGCGTTTTCCTTTATGATCACCCATCATTGGTGAACGACAGCGCGGAAACAGATGCGATCCTGCTGGCACATTTCATTCCTGAATTCAAGCCCGCTGTGCTGTTGGCAACGGCAGATCAGCGCTCAGAAGCTGCCTTTGTATTGCTCAGCGAACGTCTGCGCCTTCCCTACTTGAAAACTGGCTGCGATTTTTCACTGCAAGGTGCACGTGACGTAGTGCTGTCTGAATCATGCGCTGGAAAAGAATTGATAGAATCCATTCAGGGCAACCGTCCGCAATTGTTATTGGTCACAAAGGGGCTGTTCAGCGGAGAATGGCAGGGTGGCGAGCTGTCTGAGGAGTTGATTGTCTGTGAGATTCCATCAAAGGTGCTTGAATCCTTCGAGGCGCATTCTGGCCGCATGATATAATATTTTATAGTTGAATCACAAGCATGTCTTAAAAAATCTATGAAGTCCAGCTAGCTGGACTTCCTCGCTGTCTTCCACTGATGGAAGGAGTAACGGATTGAATGTCAATCGTCTGTACGTATTGCCTCATAATAAAACGTCACTGAACTGGGTATGGTTGCCTCATAATTGACGTCACCGAGCAATCTTTAAGATTCGTGCAGTATAGTTGTTTTTCATCTCCAATAATTCAACCGGATCCA
>JAAZKE010000051.1 GCA_012799995.1 Chloroflexota bacterium
ATCGACCGGTGCGCGAAAACTGCAACTGGAACGAGATATAGAGCACCAACACAAACAAGAAAAGGATCAGGTACAGGAACCAGATGTTTTCCGGCAACGGGTCGCCAAACAGCGTCGAAATGATCTTTGGCTGAGCGGGGCTACCGATATTTTTAATTCCCTGAGGTCCGCCGGTGTATTCAGCCAGCTGGTTGCTGTTCACAAGGATGCGCACGATTTCAGCAAAGCCAAGTGTCACAATTGCCAGGTAGTCACCGCGCAGGTTCATGATCGGCAAGCCAATCAACGCGCCAATGATACCTGAGGAGACCAGTGCCAGCAGAAATGCAGGGATGAATCCGGCTTCAATTCCGAGTGGTTTTGGCGCAGTCAGCAAGGCAAAAGTATATGCACCGACCGCATAAAACGCGACATAACCAAATACCAGCTGTCCCGACAAACCAACAATCAGGTTCAATCCCAGCCCAAGAATGGCATAGATCAGCACCAGCCCGACCACCGAAATCATGTAGGGATTCAGAATCAGCGGCAGTGACAATGCGAATATTATTATCAGAACGGTTCCGATCACGCGTGCGTGACTATTGCGTTCGAAGTAGTTCGAGATCTTCAGGGCGCGGACCCGCTTGGCAATCAAAGTGAAGAATTGACCTGGTTGCCCGGTTTTGTCGCCGATATAGCCGATCAGTACGCCTGACAGTGCGCCGGCAGAAGTGGTCAGGAAATAGATCGGAATTGCCTCCGCAAAGGGTTTTTCAAACAGGGAACGTTTGATCACATCAGGTGACATTGCAGCCAGATAGTTGCGGAGATCAATTTTGTTGGTCAAAAATCGTGATAATGTCCAGTTTAACAGCACCAGCATTCCACCTGAGACCAGTCCAATGCCAATTGCCAGCAACAATCCTTTCAGGAATCCGTTCTCCTGGCGGGCAATGTGATAGCGCCGTGTAAACTGCCAGCTGAACAGCAGCACAATGAGAGCGATCATAATACCCAGATAGACTGGAGAAACGGATTTGATTTTGCTGGATCCACTGACCAGTTTTTCTAACATCACGCCCAGGGTACAGGTAAAGTCAATCAACTCAAAGAATACCAGGATCACCCCGACGATCAAACCGCTTTGTAATGCTTTGTTCAGGATGTCTTTCATCAGACTTTCTCCACGCTTGAGGAAGATTTACCGAATAACCCGGATGGCTTCAAAATCAACACCAAAATCAGAATTGCAAAGGCAATCACATCTTTCAGCTGGAAGTCGATAGCCAGGAATGCCGGGCCGACAGATTCAAGGATTCCCAGCACCATTCCACCGACCATCGCACCCGGAATATTGCCAATCCCGCCAACTACCGCAGCCGTGAACGCCTTAATGCCAGGGAGAAAACCGACGTAATGGTTAAATATCCCGTTATGAATTCCCCACATTACACCGGCAGCGCCAGCGAGAATACCGCTGATGATAAATGTCTGGCTGGTCACTCGGTCCAGGTTGATCCCCATCAACTGAGCGGTGTGTTTGTCCTGTGAAACCGCACGAATGGACTTTCCAAGCTTGGTCTTCTGTACAAAAAGATATAGTCCCACCATCAGCACTACTGCCAACACCAGCGAAAACACACCGGTTTTGGTGATAATAATCATGCCGTCACCCATCTCAATGTTCCAACCGGTGCCGCGTTCCAGCAGGGCCGGGTTCTTATAGGTCTTTTTATTGGGGCCAAACATAATCTGCGCGGCAGTCTCCAGAAAGATGGAGGCGCCGACTGCGCTGATCAATGGAGCCAGGCGAATTCTGGAGTTGCGGATTGGCCGGTAAGCGATCTTCTCAAGATAGTATCCACTGACTGCGGAAACACTTGCGCCCAGCAAAAACGCCAGCAGGATTGAAATCACCGGATAGCGATTGAGAAAACTGGTGTCACCGACTTGTAAAAAGCTGAGATATTCGAAGGTGAAATAACCGGCAAAACAACCCAGCATCATCACATCGCCATGCGCAAAGTTGATCAGCAGCAATACACCATACACCAGCGTGTAGCCGATCGCGATCAGCGCATACATCCCCCCGACGATCAGCCCGGTATTAAGGAACCCCAGCCAATAGACCAGGTCATATTCCGGACGGATGATCAAGATGACGATGCGATAGAGGAGGTAGGCAGCAGAAGCCAGCGCTACAATGAGACGCAGCCAGTTGATCCGGCGGACAGAGAGCATTGAATTTTTTGAGTCTTTTCCTAAAAGCATGAATTCGTTTCCTGAGAATCCCCGTTTCTTCGTGAGTCGTACAAAATTCGCTGCATATTAATAAAAACAACACTTTAAAGTTAGTTGCCCTGCTATTCTATCATCCCAAATCAAGATTTTCGTCGCATATGGATTAGAAAGTTACGCAAACACCTTGTTTTTAGAAAAGTTATCGATTCTTTCTTTATTTCAGCACTTAATAAGCCATGAATATTTACAACAGGGAAAGGTATCAAGCCATTGGATGAAGACTAAGTCAATATAAAAAATGATTAGTGGATAGTCTTATAAAAATAAGAGGGAGATGAAACTCCCTCTTATTTTTATATCTATTTCCTGCTTACTTACTGAGCGACAACCCAGGCTCCCTCTTTTACGATGTAGAAGGTCGGACCAGAGGCATTGCACTCGCCATTTTCGCTGCAGGTGATCTCGCCGGTGATACCTTTGAATCCGGAGGTGGTGCGAACTGCGTTCACCAGCTCAGCGCGCGGTACATACAGGTTGCCATCATCCCCGACGAAAGCAACTTCGCGGATGCGGTCAGCCAGCACCTGGACGACGTCATATGAGAACCACGGGAAGGATGACTTTGAACCGGCAACACGGCCCAGGGTTTCTTCATATTTCTTGTCAAACGCCAGTTTCTCAGGTGAATCAGCGGGAACCGATGAAGTTCCGTAGCAACCTTCGGCGTTCTTGCCGGCTTTTTCAATGAATTCTGAACCAAAGGCACCGTCATCACTGAAGATCGGCACGCCAGCCAAGCCAACCTGCCCCAACTGATTGGCAACAACGGAAAGCTCAGCGGTGTAACCACCGTAGTAGATGATTTCAGGCTTTTTGGAGGCAATTGAGGTCAGAACTGCGGAATAATCAGCTTCGCCCGGGGTCAGCGCTTCATAGGCGACCGGTTCGATGCCCAAGGCAACGAGGGTGTCACGGACATTATCAGCGATACCTTTGCCATAATCCAGACCGTCGTGCAGCACGGCGACTTTTGTCAGTCCGAGGTTGTTCACAATGAATTCAGCAGCAAATTTGCCCTGAGCCGCGTCCTGGAAGACGATCCGGTTGAAGACAGTGTTGTCTTCGGTCAGGTTCGCACCCGTTGCGGAAGGTGACATCATCGGAATAAAAGCCTTTTCCAAAATCGGAATAATGGCAGCCGATTCACCGGTCAGAACGTTCCCGCTAACCGCGACAACGGTGGGATCAGTGATCCATTTATTGGCAATAGAGACAGCTGCTTCAGCTGAACCAACGGTATCCTCAGCAACCAGTTCCCATTCAAACCCTTCCAACGGTTCCAGTTCAGAGGCAGAAATCGCTTCACTTTCGGAGATATCAACGCCATACATGGCGTATTCGCCGGTAATAGGTCCAGCCATGACGATTTTAATTGTTTCGCCCGGGGCGATAACAGCACAACCGCCTTCTACTTCACAGCGAGCCATATCAGCTGCTGATACGCTGAAAGCAAAAGCGAACAGCATCAGGGCTACCATTACAAATAAGAACGACTTTTTCATTTTTACTCCTTATAAATATAGATCGGTTACGGATAACCGATTGTGATTCATTAAACTGCTTCTGTGTTTTGGTTTTTATTCTTAATGAAAGAGAGCTTCTTGTCATTTAGGTATTTTTATAAAAACTCTCACAATTACCAAACTATAACGCAAACGGGGGTTTTCATGACATTTTTTCGTTTTTTTTATTACAATTGATACTCGTAATTTGGGAAGGATTTGAATACGAAAAAATCAGGCAGTTGTTGCGACTTGTCATACAATTCACCATCAGTTCGTTTTTGTTGACTCAACCGTTTATGATATAATTCGTCCGCCAATTTGAAGCGATTCAAATTGTGATGGTTAAATCTGTGCCTGCACCTCAAGCGGGTGTGAGCCGGAATTTAGTACTTATTAGGAGGTTGGAAACAAGTGCCAACGATTAATCAATTGATCAGAAAAGGTCGAAAGACACGATCAGTGAAGAGTAAAGCGCCCGCGTTGCAGTACACCTACAACTCAAGCAACCAGCGCCGCACTCAGGTCGCTGAAGGCGCTCCGCAAAAGCGCGGCGTGTGCACCAACGTGCGTACGACGACGCCGAAGAAACCGAATTCGGCGCTGCGGAAGATCGCCCGTGTCCGTTTATCAAACGGGTTTGAAGTGACGGCGTATATCCCAGGTGAGGGACATTCGCTGCAGGAACACAGTGTCGTACTGGTTCGTGGTGGTCGTGTCCGTGACCTCCCGGGCGTCCGCTATCATATCGTCCGCGGAACGCTTGACAGTACCGGCGTAGCAAAACGTGGGCAAGGCCGCTCAAAATACGGCGTTAAACGAGCCAAGAAATAGAAGGACGGAGAGTTTAAATGCGACGTACTAAACCAGAAAAGCGTGAAATTGTCCCGGATGTTCGATACAACAGCCAGGTCGTAACCAATTTAATCAATCGGATTATGCGCAACGGAAAACGCAGTACTGCGACAAGACTTGTGTATAACGCCATGGATATCCTGAGCGAAAAAACCGGTAAAGACGGTTTGGAAGTTCTTGAGACAGCGTTACGCAACGTTGGTCCTGTTATGGAAGTTCGCCCTCGCCGTGTCGGTGGCGCCACCTATCAGGTTCCGATGGAAGTTCCCGTCAGCCGCCGTCAGACCCTCGCCATGCGTTGGTTGATTGACGCCTCCCGTTCCAAAACTGGAAAGAGCTTTGATGAAAGCCTCGCGGGAGAACTGCTTGATGCCTTCAATAATACAGGGAACGCAATCCGCAAACGCGAAGAAACGCACAAGATGGCTGAAGCCAACCGCGCTTTCTCGCACTATCGGGTGTAATTCGAAAGGAAACGCAACTACAGATGGCTCGGGAATTTCCGTTAGAGAAGTATCGCAACATCGGCATTATCGCACATATCGATGCCGGTAAAACTACCACCACCGAACGAATCTTGTTTTATACAGGGAAGTCGTATCGAATCGGTTCAGTAGACGAAGGTACTACTGTAACGGACTGGATGGAACAGGAACGCGAACGCGGTATTACGATTGTTTCAGCTGCCGTTACGGCTGAATGGCAGGGATATCGCATCAATGTCATTGACACGCCAGGACATATCGACTTTACCGCCGAAGTGCAGCGCTCGCTGCGCGTTTTGGATGGCGGCGTTGTTATATTTGACGCAACCCAGGGGGTTGAACCACAAAGTGAAACCGTTTGGCGTCAGGCCGATAAATATAACGTTCCCCGCATTTGTTTCATCAATAAAATGGACCGCACCGGTGCTTCATACACGGATTCGATCGAATCCATTCGCACCCGGCTTGGCTCCACTCCACTTGCCATGCAGATCCCGCTCGGTGATGAATCCGATTTTAAAGGGGTCATCGATATCCTGAAACAAAAAGCTTATTACTGGGATGATCCGCTCGGCGTAGAAATGCGCGAAGACGAGATCCCGGCTAAGATGGTTGAAGAAGCCATTCTCGCTCGTGAACACCTGGTGGAAGCCATTGCTGGATTGGACGATGAGCTGACAGAACTGTTCCTCGAAGGGGAAGAGCTCACAGAAGAGCAGATCATCGCCGGGCTGCGCCGCGAAGTGATTTCCGGCAAATGCAATCCCTGTTATTGCGGAACCTCCTTAAGAAACAAAGGCGTACAACTGTTGTTGGATGCGGTGGTAGCGCTGCTGCCTTCTCCGCTCGACATTCCCGATGCAGTTGGGACCTCTCCGGATAAAAACAAAGAAATCGTCTGCAAAACCAATGACTCTGAACCTGTCGGAGCGCTGGTTTTCAAAATCGTCACCGATCCTTTCGTTGGACGATTGGCGTATTTCCGCGTTTATTCCGGAACAATCAGGCAGGGGCAGAGTCTTTTGAACCCGGTCAAGAACAAAAAAGAACGGATTGGCCGCTTAATTCGCATGTATGCTGATCGACGTGATGATGTCAGCGAAGTATATGCGGGTGAGATCGCGGCTGTTCTCGGACTGAAAGATACCTTCACCGGCGATACGCTCTGTGATCCGTCACGCCCTGTTGTACTTGAAAACATCAGTTTCCCCGAACCGGTGATTTCCGTTGCGATTGAACCAAAAACAATCGCTGATCAGGAAAAAATTGGTCTGGCGCTTCAGAAACTCTCTGAAGAAGATCCGACTTTCCAGGTTCGCACCGATGAAAACACCGGTCAGACGATTATTTCCGGGATGGGGGAACTTCATTTATCAATTATTGTCGATCGGCTCACGCGCGAATTTCGTGTGCGCGCCAACGTCGGCAAAGAAAAAGTTGCCTACAAAGAAACCGTGCGGGTTCCAGTCACCAAACACAGCTTCAAATATGCGAAGCAGACCGGCGGACACGGTCAGTATGCCCATGTGGTGTTTGACCTTGAGCCGATTGACCCGAACCTCGGCATTGAATTTGCCAACAAAATTATCGGTGGCACCGTACCGAAGGAATACATTCCTGCGATTGAAAAGGGTGTTCGCGAGGCAGCAGAATCCGGCGTTTTGGGCGGTTACCCGGTTACCGGGCTGCGCGTTACGCTGGTGGACGGCTCCTTCCATGAGGTGGACTCCAGTGAAATGGCGTTCAAACTCGCAGGCAGCATGTGCCTGAAAGAGTGCATGGAACGGGCACAGCCTGTGCTGCTTGAACCGATTATGAAAGTAGAAGTCACCATTCCGGAAGAATTCCTTGGGGACGTGCTCGGTCAGCTGAGCACCCGCCGAGGTGAAATCCGTGGGACTGATATGCATGGTGGTAACTCCCAGATCATCCATTCCATGGTGCCTCTGGGTGAAATGTTTGGATATGCAACCACCCTCCGCTCCGCAACACAGGGGCGCGGTGTGTTCTCAATGGAATATGACCATTATCAGGCAGTCTCGGATGCGACTGCGCAAAAACTGTTAGCAAGCTAACGTAATTATTATCGAGGAGAATTCGATTTATGGGAAAACAACATTTTGATCGATCAAAACCCCACCTGAATGTGGGAACCATGGGTCACATTGACCATGGCAAGACAACCCTGACCGCCGCAATCACCAAGTATTGCGCGATGCTGGGCGGAGCG
>JAAZKE010000052.1 GCA_012799995.1 Chloroflexota bacterium
AATCGGCGGCAGCTTCCTTGTCGATCTCAACCCTGCCGGATGATCCAACTGGATTGGAACCCGCTCTTCCAGAACCTGACCAACGCTTTGAGCTCACGTTTGATGGGTTTCGCTCTCCTGATGGCGTCTATGAACTGCCAAACCATCTTCCGCTGGGGACGGCAGCAGCAGTACAATTTACTATCAGCCCTTACCTGCCTGCGGGGAAACTGGCAGCGTTGATAGCGGTTTCACAAAATGGCGAGAACGTCTCCTGTGATTCCTCGGGAAATGAAGTCCTATGCCCGATTCCAACGATGTGTGACCTGGAAGCGGGACAAGCCTGCACAGGATTTCAACAGGTCGTGGTGAATTTCTTTGGCAGCGGGTCGGAAAATCCGGCCGAAACGGTGATCATCGAGTACCTGGTGGAGCCGGCAGCTATGGAAATCACGTTCACGGAGGAAACCCTGCAATCGCTCGAAGACTGGCAGCTGTTGTTCCAGGAAGTTAAAGCACGGCTTGAAATCGCACCTGAGGATGGAACGCTCCAGACAGCTGCTGAGGATTTAACGCTGGAAATCCCAATCCAATGTTCGCTTGACTCCGCTGTGGCTGCCTTTGTGAACCCGCAGAATTTTGCGCTTGAAATAACGTTGGATACCTGCCTGAATCTGGATCCGATCGAGCTGTCGTTCGAATCTTTTGATCTCGCATTACAACAGGTGACGTTCAGCTTCAATCTACAGGAGATTCTGAACGAGGAAGGGTACGCAGATTGGCCGCGAGTTCTGACCGAGATCTCAGGGATCAGGCGGATCAGCGCCATATATTCCGGAGATGAAGCTGTTCAACCTTCCAGCGCGGAAATTCTGTTTAATTAAAATTGCTTTTTCTTTAATTTGCTATAATCATCGCGTATTGATTCACGCCGCTGCCCTGTGAAACCAGCCAGGGCTGTCTGCGTAGATCAGATTGATTTGATCCTGCCGGGTTGGATCAATCCTGGGAAAATACTGCGTCAATGGAATCAGACTGGATGGAAAAAAGCAACGACCAAATCAGGGGAAAAATCCTCCGGATCATCAGCCTTCTTCTCAATTTGTCCGGGATCTGTTTGCTGGCATATTTTCTCTATTACGCCAATCGCGAAGGCATTTTCAGATCTGAAGAAAAAATGGCTGAATTCATTCAGGAATTCGGTTCATGGGCGCCGTTTGTGGTGATCTTCTACCTGGCGTTGCAGGTCGTGATCCCGATGCTGCCGAGCGAGGCGCTGCTGATTATCAATCCATTTCTGTTTGGCAATCTGCGCGGGTTCCTGATCAGTTACGTCGGCATCCTGATTGGATCTGCGCTTGCCTTCCTTGTCTCGAAGCGCTATGGGATACGTTTTCTGGACCTGTTTCTGGATAAACGTATCAACCGGTTTTTCGACAAGATCCGAAACAGCAAACATTTCAATCGAAACATCATGCTGGCCTTTTTGATACCGGGGCCACCGGATGATTATCTGACCTATTTTGCCGGCACCAGTCCGATGTCGCTGAAAACGTTTATGCTTATCATCATCCCCTGTAAAATTCCGAATTTGATCCTCTATAATTTTGGATTCAGCTCGTTGATAAGCTTTATCATGAGCAGAATTCACTGATTTTCGATTAGCAACCGAGCATAGCGATCTTTTATTATTAATCAAGCTTAGTATTGAATATTCACCAGTTTCCCTTCCTTGTAGGATTGGGTGGTGGCAAAGGCAATCTGAGTGCAGCGCGTGCCATCATAGACGCTGATTTCCGGTTTGGTTGCCTGCAGAACACAATCCACAAATACCTGCATCTCTTTCAGATAAGCCGCTTCAAAGCGCTCCGGAAACGATCCCACGCATTCGGTCACCACACCATGCTCGTTATAGAACACCGCCAGGTTCTTCTGCGGCACCGGGCTGATGCGAATGGAACCCTTCGTGCCGACAATTTCGGTCTCAATATGGTACCCGTGGGCTGCTGTCCGCCCGGTATGGATGGTTCCCATGCCGCCATTTTTAAAGTGATACAACGCACAGCCGGTCTCGGCGTCGCCAAAGCTGGCGAACTCCGGATAGCCGTAGCTGGATCCGAGCGCGTAGACGGTGTCCGGATCATCATTGAGGAACCAGCGCATCAGGTCGATGTCATGGATTGCCATGTCAATGTAAATGCCGCCCGAAGTAGGAGCGAATTTCAGCGCCCCTTCAATGTATTTGAGCGGGTCAATTCCAACCGCTTTTACCAGATAGGGCTGGCCGATAGCTCCTGATTTGACCTTTTCCATGGCGTATTGATAGGATGCGTCGAAACGGCGCATGAACCCCAGGAAGAAGACCTGGTTGGGATGCGCTTCGACCACTTTCTCTGCGTGTTTGCATTCTTCGATGGTTACCCCCAGCGGTTTCTCACAAAAGACATGCTTGCCGGCTTCCAGTGCAGTGGTCAGATGAGCGCAGTGCATCCCGCTGGTGGTGATGATGGCGACCGCGTCCATGTCAGCGCTGCGGATCATCTCATCATAATCGGTGTACAGCTGCTTTATTCCCAAGTGTTTTGAAACAAAATCCAGCTCATGTTGTAAGATACTACAGGCAGCGGTGAGGGTTGCATTGGGAATCCGTTTGACCAGATTCTCAGCATGAATTTTCCCCAAACGGCCTAACCCGGCAATTCCGATTTTTAATGGTTCCATGACGTCCTCTCAATTTTCAGCAGGTAACGAATGACTGTTATTTTAACATTAAGCCTCTGTCAGAGAGCAGGCATTGTGGGCAGGGGTAAAACTTAGGAGCATAGTCATACTTTTTTCGTGATAGTCCGGAGTTCTGCCATATTATGGATTGAGCTTGAAATTGTTATAATAATTAATGAGGATTCTGCAATTATTTATTGTGGATTAAAGAAATTTTGTTTCTTACCTGAATGGAGGGATAAAAAATATGAAGAAATCATTAATGCTGTTCGTAGTTGTTTTAATTGTCGCTGCGCTGATGACAGGTGTCGTGAGCGCTCAGGATAAGTTTAAGATCGGTTATTCCTGCAACAACTTCAACGATACGTTCCAGACGTTCATCGAAGACTATGCCCGAACCTATGCTGAAGAGAATAACATTGAGTATTCGTATGCAGACGCAGGCGAGGATATTCTGAAACAGCAGGATCAGATTAAAGCCTTCATCACCGAAGGCGTGGATGCAGTTGTCGTCGTAGCGGTTGACACCAGTGCGGCTGATCCGATCATTGAAATGACCAAAGAAGCCGGTATCCCGGTGGTGTTCGTCAACCGCAATCCTTTCTCAGAAATAGAAGAGAAAGATATCCCCGAGAACGCATACTATGTCGGTTCAGAGTCCATTGACGCCGGTATTTTCCAGGCTGAATATCTTGTTAAACTGATGGGCGAAGAAAAACCGGTCGGTTATGCCATTCTGATGGGTCTGCTCTCCAACGAAGCAGCTGTGGCTCGCACCGAAGGAAATAAAAAGGTGCTGGACGAGTATAAGAATTACAAACTGCTGGCTGAGAAGAACGGCGACTGGCAGCGCGATCAGGGTATGACCATTGCTGAAAACTGGATCACCGCTTATGGAGATGAGCTGAACGCGATTCTTTCTAACAATGACGAAATGGCGTTGGGCGCTGTGGAAGCTGTTGAAGCTGCCAACCGCAAAGATATTGTAGTCATGGGTGTTGACCTGATCGCGGACGCGATTACGGCCATCAAAGAGGGCCGTCTGGCTGCCTCTGTGCTGCAGGATGCCAAGGGTCAGGGCGAAGGCGCGATGAAGATCGCCGAATCAATCCTGAAGGGCGATGAGGTTGAAAAAGTCACCTGGATTCCGTACGTTCTGGTAACACCGGAAAATCTGGCTGACTTCGAATAATTAGCTTGTTAGGTAGCATAAAACAGGGAAAAGGAGTCCCTTTTCCCTGTTTTATCAATTCTTTTCTGTCATTTTATCCTTATAAAGTAAGTGCAATTGTTTAGAAAGGCTGGTCATGGACAATCAAGAACCGCTCTTAAGAATGGTCGATATTGAAAAATCCTTCCCCGGCGTGCGGGCATTGAAAAAGGTGAACTTCACGGTGAATTATGGCGAGGTTCATGCCCTGGTTGGAGAAAACGGTGCTGGAAAGTCCACGCTGATGAAATGTCTGATCGGCATTTACAAACCAAACGGTGGTGAAATTTGTTTCGAGAACAAAAAGATTGAAAACTACACCACTGCAGAAGCGCTCGACTTTGGCATCTCAATGATCCATCAGGAGCTGTCCCCGGTTTTGTATCGCCCGATTATGGAAAATCTGTGGTTGGGACGGGAGCCGTTGAATAAGTTCGGTCTGGTCGATCACCAGAAAATGTATGAGAAGAGCCTGGAGGTGCTGAAAGAGATTGATCTGCAGGAAGATCCGCGCACGCTGATGGTGAACCTTTCAGTTGCAAAGATGCAGATGGTAGAAATTGCCAAGGCCATCTCTTACAATGCCAAGTTGATCATTATGGATGAACCTTCGTCGGCGCTCACCGAGCATGAAGAGAAGAAGCTGTTTGAGATCATTCACCGGCTGAAGAACAAGGGCACATCGATTATTTATATTTCTCACCGGCTGCAGGAGATTGTATCGATATGCGATCGGGTTACAGTGTTCCGCGATGGCGAAAATGTCGGCACTGAAGAGATCAGTAAATTGACGCTGGATCAGATTATCGCGATGATGATCGGTCGTCCGATGACCGAGATGTACCCTAAAGTCAAGGCTGAGTTGGGTGATGTGCTGCTTGATGTGCGACATCTCTCCCATCGTAAATTTTTCCGAAATATTTCGTTTCAGGTGCGGGCTGGCGAGGTTTTAGGAATTTCCGGATTGGTCGGCGCTGGCCGTACCCAGCTGATTGAAACGATTTTTGGAATGCGGCCAAAGAGCGAAGGTGAAATTTACGTACGTGGGAAGAAAGTGGAGATCAACACCCCGCAGGAAGCGATCGGTTTGGGAATGGGATTCCTGACCGAAGATCGACGTGCGACCGGGGTCTTCGCGGTTTTGGGAGTTGACACCAACATTGCCATTCCCAATTACGACCGATTCCTGAACTCGCTCAAACTGGTAGATCAGCGAGCCGTTGATCAGGGGTGTGCGGATTTCGTGAATAAAATTCAAATCAAAACGCCATCGTTGAAACAGGCGATCCAACATCTAAGCGGAGGTAATCAACAGAAGGTGCTGTTGGCACGTTGGCTGATGACCGAGCCGGACATCCTGTTCCTGGATGAACCTACCCGCGGAATCGACGTTGGCGCGAAAGCAGAAATTTACAAGTTGATCAGTGCACTTGCCAATCAGGGGAAATCGATCATTATGGTTTCTTCTGAACTGCCGGAAATATTGGGGATGGCAGACCGGATTCTGGTGATGCACGAGGGCAGGATGACCGGTATTATTGAGAATACTGCCGAAGTTACACAGGACCTGATCATGCATTATGCGACCGGTACGGTGGATGATTTTGCCGATATGGAATTAATGGGGGAAGTTCATGGATAAAAAACAATTCAATTTTCAAAATATGATCTCAAAATACGGGATCGTGGCGGTGTTGATCCTGATGATTGTAGGGATGAGTATTGTGAAACCGAGTTTCAGAACGATCACCAATTTTTTGAATATTCTGACCCAAAGTTCCATTTACGGTATTCTCGCACTGGGTATGACGCTGGTGATCATTTCAAAAGGGATCGACCTTTCAGTCGGTTCAATCTTGGCCATGAGTGCAGTGGTAGCAGCATCGCTGGGGCAAACCTCAACGGCTACCAGTCGGTTGTTCCCGAACCTGCCGGAACTGCCGGTGATCGTGCCGATTTTGGGCGCATTGGCAATCGGAACGTTGTGCGGTGTAATCAATGGTGGCTTGATCGCCTTTACCGGCATCCCCGCCTTTATCGCAACGTTGGGTATGACCACCATTGCCCGAGGCTTTGCCTATATCTATACCAATGGCAAGCCGGTCAGCACGCTGATCCCGGGTTTCCGTTTTATCGGACAGGGTAACTTTTTGGGCGTGCCAATGCCGGTGGTGATCTATCTGGTAATGATCCTGATCACCTGGGTGCTGTTGAACAACACCCGCTTTGGAAAACACGTTTATGCGGTTGGAGGCAACATCAACGCAGCTGAGGTCTCTGGCGTCAATGTCAAGAAAATGCTGCTGCTGATCTACACCTATATGGGGTTGCTGGCGGGGATTTCGGGTGTGGTTGCAACTGCCCGGATGGTCTCAGCGCAGCCGGGACTGGCGGTTGGTTATGAGTTGACCGCGATCGCTTCCACCACCATTGGTGGTACCAGCCATTCCGGTGGCATCGGTACCATCTGGGGCGCGGTGGTTGGTGCGCTGGTGCTTTCGGTGATGCGGAACGGCATGACCATCCTCGGCATCCATTCCTACTGGCAGCAGATTGTGGAAGGTCTGGTGATCATTGTGGCGGTAATCCTTGATATGCGGAAGAACGCCCGGAAAGCATAATTTTAAAAAATGCAATAAAAAGACTAAGGCGGGTTTTCTCAGAAAACCCGCCTTTTTTCATCCAAATTTTGGTTAGCACTCGCTATACCCGCAGCTGTAGCATTTTCGACAGCCTTCCTCGTTGATCACCGAAGCCTGACCGCAATCCGGGCACAGGTCGCCGATCCGTAACATCGGGCTTGCTGCGATTGATGCGTTTTTCGTGTTCTCGCTTTTGGCCTTTTTGACAGGGGCTTCTTTGTCATGCTCGGCACGCTCATGCCATTCATCAATGTATTCGTTGAGCACATGTGCCAAGCCGTCGGGGAGCGAGCGCACCCGGTTTGCTCCAAAGCCAAGGCTGTGACTGCCCCCAATATCGCGCAGTTGTTTGGCCATATCAGCCAGGCGGTGGATCTGAATAACCGGGGAGGCGATGCGGAGGTTGTAGGAGATCAACCTGCCAAGTGCTTCCGAGATTGCCGAAGTCTCCGAGCCGGCTTTGGCAGTGTTGATGAAAACCTCAAACGGTTGGTTGCCGCCATTTTCGTTGATGGTGATGAAGGCCTTACCAAGCGGCGTCTCGGAACGGTACGTGAATCCCTGCAGGGAGCGCGGCCGCGGCTTTTTGATGTCCTGCCATAGCGGCATCTGCGGTTCGTCGCTCTCTACATTGGCACTGTCTGCCGGCAGGATCTCCTGCCGTTTTTCAGCGGTGGAAATCGTTTCCAAAACGACTTTATCGCGCGACCCGGTGACATAAACTGTGATTCCTTTGCAACCCAGTTTCCATGCCAGCTTATAGGCTTCGGCGATCGCTTCCGGTTTGGTATCTTCCGGAAAGTTGATCGTTTTGGAGAGACTGTTATCGACAAACGCCTGAAGCGCTGCCTGCATACGGACGTGTTCCTCTGCGGTGATGTCGCTGGACACGACAAAGGTATTGCGGATGTTCTCCGGTACTCCCGACAGTTCCTGGCAGGAACCTTTTTCCATCACGCGGTCGATCAGATCCTTGCGTTCCTCAGCTGTCAACCCCTCGGCAATCAGGGCTTTTTCGAAGAGAGGGCTGGCATACGTCAGCAGAACGTCCTTGCCATTGTCGTTCATGTGGCGGATATAAGCCAGAGCGAACACCGGTTCACAGCCATACCCTTCGCAGCCAGTGACTGTGGCAATCGTACCGGTTGGTGCGATTGTCGTCTGAGCTGCGTTGCGGATACCGTATTCCTTAATGGCCTGGATGACTTCATCCCAATCGATTTCGGGGCGGTTCCAATTATGTTGGTACGGGACGATCGGCTCCGGTTTTTTCCACAGGTTGAGCTTTGCATCATAAACCGAGCCTTCAATAGCGGGGAATGAACCGCGTTCTTTCGCCAGAGCAATGCTTTCTTTCATGGCGTAGTAACGGATGAACTCCATCACCTGCCCGGCGAATTCCTGACCTTCGGTGGAGCCATAGCGAATGCCATTGCTGAACATCAAATCTGCCAGACCCATGATCCCCAAACCGATGCGGCGGGCTTTTAGCGCGGCATCCTTCAGCTGCGGAACAGCAGGTACGTAAGCGTTGGCGTCCACTACGTCATCCAGGAACCGGGTGGCATATTTGGTGGTGTTTTGGAGTTTTGTCCAGTCAACTGTGCCATCTTCTTTCATGTGTTGCGAGAGGTTGATGGAACCAAGACAGCAGTTCTCGTAAGGACCAAGCCACTGTTCGCCGCAGGGATTGGTCGATTCCAGCTGGTAGAGGTGCGGTACCGGATTATAACGATTGGCTTCGTCAATGAACAGCACGCCCGGCTCGCCATTGTGATGAGCCTGTTCTACTATCAGATCAAATAAATCCCGCGCTCTTACGGTCTTTGCCACTTTAATTGGTAGACCGGCTTTGCGCGCATCATCAACGTCCCCGTCAAAATCTTTGTCGTAAAGCGGCGAGGCAAGATCGGGAAATATCAGATCCCAATCTCCATCAGCTTTGACAGCTTTCATGAAATCATCGGTGATCCCGACGGAAATGTTGAAATTGGTAATTGAGTGTTCGTTGGTTTTACAGCAGATAAAGTCCTCGATATCCGGATGATCGATGCGCAGTACCGCCATGTTGGCGCCACGGCGTGAACCGCCCTGGGCAACTTCGCCAAAAGCCTGATCGTAAACGCGCAGAAAGCCAACCGGACCGGTTGCTGAGCCGGCAGAGGAACGAACGATGGTTCCCCTGGGGCGCAGACGTGAGAATGAAAAGCCATTACCGCCACCGGTTTGCTGAATGAGCGCCGCATCGCGCAGTGTCTGGAAGATACCGGTCGATTTTTTGCCCATATCATCGCTGATCGGCAGCACGAAGCAGGCCGCCAACTGGCCAAGCGGCGTGCCGGCGCCGGTGAAAGTGGGCGAATTCGGGAAAAACAGCTTGTCCGCCATCAGCCGATAAAATTCTTTGGCAGCTGCGATTACGTCACCATTGTAGTTTTTCTCTGCAACAGCTACGTGGTAAGCGACCCGCCACAACATGCCGTCAATGGATTCCACCGGGTTGCCTTTGTCGTCACGCCTGAGGTAGCGTTTGGCGAGCACTTTTTTTGAATTTTCTGTCAGCTCAATCGAACCGAGACCTTCCGGAATCGGCGGAGTCTCAAAGACGACTGTATTTTGGGTTGTTTGCTCAGACTTCATTCAATTCCTCCATTTTATTTTCCGACAACAGCCGGTCAATCTCGTTCCGTAGTGACAACAAATCATCCAATTGCAGGTAAACGATCGCAAAGCGTACGTAGGCGATCTGGTCAATCGTTTTCAGGCGTGCGATAACCATATCCCCAATCGTGCGGGAAGAAATTTCATTTTTTCCCTGCATCTGCAATTCGCGTTCAATTTCCTCAACAATCCCCTCAATTTTCTCGATCGATACCGGGCTTTTTGCGCAGGCAATTCGAATCCCCCGCATCAATTTCTCGCGGTTATAATCCTGACGGGTCAGGTCCTTTTTGATAATCATGGGATAGTTGAGCAGCGGACGCTCGTCTGTGTTGAAACGTTTGCCGCATTGAACGCACATTCTGCGGCGATGGACACGGGTATCTTCTTCTTTTTCGGTATCAATCACACGCGTCTTATTTCCTCCGCAAAACGGACATTTCATAAATGATTTCCTCGATTCAGAGTTCAAATAAAAACGGGTGTTCCTGCCTGGTAAAACACCCATTGGGGCTATAGTTAATCGATTAACAAATCGCTATATATAGATGTAACTAACGATCTTATTCCCTTTATATAGCGAAAAGAATTTTAGCACGCTTCTTGCAATCATACAAGGGAAATTTCGAATTATTTAAGGTTAAAGATTGTTCAGAGATTTTCAACCCATTTTCCAGCCAAATAGTTTGCAATAAACTGATTTTGTGAGAGGTGGAACGGGAAGTATCCTCAGGAACCCGGCTTTATCTCATACAGACAATAGGGAATATAATAGCCGCTGCTGCAACCAATCTCCACACAGTTTCCGGATTCTTTCCATTCGTTCAGGCGCTGATAAACCGCTCCCGGCAGGTTCGACTCAGATTGCGGGATCAGCAAATACCGGATTGATGTGGCATCATTCAGGATATCCAGACTGTTCGGGTTCTGGAAATTTGTCGTCACACAACAGGATTCGTAACCACTTAAGAAAGGGGCAGGATAATCTGTCAGGATATCTTCCCCGGTGTGTTCGTCGCCAAACACACCATATAGCAGCTCCTGGTTGAGCTCCCTGCCAAATAATTCCCGCTGTTGCTCTGCCTGCATTGCGATCAGTTTTTCATCCGGGAAGCTCATTATCAGGAAAGAAATCACGCCAGCCAACAACATCAACCATCCCCAGAAATGAGGAATCTCTGCCAGCTGACCTTTGAAAAAACCGCCAATAAGCAGATCAAGGGTTCTCGCGATTGCCAGCCCGCTTAATATTGCCAGCCCCGGGAGTGCAACTGCCAGATTGCGTGCATCATAGGGGAAAAACGCTCCCCAGACGATGACCACAGGGATGGAACTGGCGAGGAAGATCCAGCGATATTCTCTTTTAACCAATGGCAGACCGAGTAAGCTGATCACCAGAATGATCCAGTATTTACCGAAAGCCTGGCGTGCCAGCAGAAATTTATGAGACCATTCGTAACGGCGGTTGAATTCAACGATTCCTTCCGCAATTCCGATTGCGACGTTACCGCGGGCTGCTGAATGGCTCAAAATGGTGAACAGGTACCACGGCAGCACGATGACTGCGCTCAGAAACGCTATCCCGAGCCATTTCTTATTGGAGATCGTTCCGGCTCCGGACTTCAGCCAGGTGAAAAGGATGAAAGGTGCCAGGATCAGTGCGATGATCCCAGATTGTTTCGTGACAGCTGCCGCGCTGGCAAAAACCAACCCCAACACGATGGCCTGACGCTGGCAAACCGGCTCCCGTCCCAATCCTTTTAAAAACGCATAAATGGACAGCAGCACCATACTGGCAGCAGGAACGTCCATATATCCGTCAAATATGTGATCGCCCATCAACTTTTTCATCATATAGCGGGCGATAATCGCGGCGATAAAGAAACCAGTTTCCTTTTTCTGTAAACCCAGATCAAACAGCATCAGAAAAATCCACAGGAAAAACAACGGCGGCAGCAGGGTGTTGAAGAGTTGAATTTGCTGATTTCCCGTCAGAACATAGCTGATCGACCAGTTGGCTGGTACCAGTTGCGGATAAGCTCCGGTGATTTCCGGTAATCGATTCTCCGCCCATTGCAGAGCATAATTGTTCCAGGAAAAAAGTGTATCCCAACCCTGAAAGATGGTGCCGAAATTCAGTGACCAGACATGCACTGCCCAGGTGATTGCCGAAAGCGCGCCAATGCCGGTGATAAGAAACAGACAAAAGCGGATAAATGTCGCCTCTTCTGCCAGACTTTGGGGATGTAAAGGGGTTAGTTCAATCTGAATATGATCGCGTATAGCGGATACTGCCTGGCGGAATGAAACCTTCAGTGTGGATCTGTAAACCCATAGGAGAACAGCCAATTCAAGCGCGATCATCGCGACCAGCGAAAAATGGCCATATATTTTCAGGCTCGTCAACAGGAAGATCACGAGATAATTGGCGATCAGGCTCAAGGGGAGCAGATAAATCAGCCGTTCGAGCAGCCCGGCGCGAATGCGACAGAGGCGCTGGATTAATAGGCCAGGCAGCACTGTCATCTGCAAAAAAGCCAGCGCACCCCAGAGTACAATCATGGTTTACTGTCCATCTGGTAAATCACGCCATCATCGCCTTTGAAAATCGGGGTCAGACCCTTCATCAACGCTGCAACCCGTTCCGGGGCAGCGGAACCATAGAGGTCTGCCATTTGGTCAGGAAAGTTGTCAAAGACCACCAGTAGCGCCTCTCCGGTTTGGAACAACTCACGCCCGTGGTCAGTTTCTTCCGCATCAATTGGATCGATATAACTGTAGTAGACTGGGTCTGCTTCCCGCGCATACACTTCACGAATGGGCCAACTTGCTCGACCCAGCAGGTAAAGCAGCGCGGTTTCTTCATTGGTCACCAGCGCATCTGAGGAAATAGTATGGCTCGCCAGATAATCAATGGTCTGCGAATTCCTCCAGGCGACGGTGTTGTAGCCCAGTCCATCGATGGCATTTTGACGCGCGATGCGCACGCCGCGAAGCCCGGAATACGCCGCAAAAAGCAATAACCCTGTCAGCGCCAGCCACTTAATCCATGAGGAGAGCGTTTTCTGAGAAAATAAATGTCCTACGGGAACGGCAACGACCATCAGCGCGGCGATCGCAGCCGGCAGTACCATGCGCGGACCGATTGTGATCGGTGGGAAGGTGGTGACAGATACCAGCATGATCTGCAGAAGATACAGAATGAAAAAAAGCGCATAGGTGAATACCAGGATTTGCGTCTGATTTCGATCTTCAAGATCGTCTTTCCCTTTTGAAAGTGCCGGCAGCGAACAAATCAGGCTTATGCCAATAACCAACAGGATCGCCAATGTTACGATCAACCCGACGCTTCCGGGCATTCTTGATATGAACGAGTCAGGCAACAGCCATTGTAAAAAAAGCGGTTTCAGCTGATTGAAAAAGCGCGCAATTTCAGAGCCGAGGTTGATATTGCCGAGCAGGTTTCGTGAGGCGACCGTGTTGGTCTTCCTCAGGTCAATCACAAGCCAGATTCCAATCGGAATCGCTGCGATCAGGCCATA
This sequence comes from Chloroflexota bacterium, assembly GCA_012799995.1. GTDB lineage: Bacteria > Chloroflexota > Anaerolineae > Anaerolineales > Anaerolineaceae > Flexilinea. The sequence continues at coordinate 12,756 of JAAZKE010000052.1, forward strand.
AATGATTGCAGACAAGAACCGTTTTTTCCAGCTTCCGCGCCAGATAAAAAGCACGATCAGACAGGCGGTAAGAATGCCGGCAGCCATGCTGTAGCGCGTCAGCAGTGACAGGCCTGCCAGAACAGCAGAACCAACCAGAGCTGCAAGCCTGTCAGAAATGAGGCTGCGGTGCAAGAGATAGAAGGCAACTACGATCAGGAAGATGCTGAGCGGTTCGGACATCGCCCAGGAGTAAGCAGGAATGAGGATCGGTGAACCTGCCAGCAACAGCCCAACCAGCATCCCAGCAGCCAGACTGCGGCTGGCTTTCATGATCAGCCAGCTAAGCAGCAGGATGGCAGCGCCAAAACAGGCAAGGTTAATCAGCATGGCGCTGGTTTCCGCACTGAATCCCAGTCCAATCAGAGCAGCCAGAACCAACGGGTAAAATGGCGGGAAATAGGGCAGCAGGCGAAAGGTGCCATCAGCGTTGATCAGTCCCAGACCATGCCCGGTGAGCAGGTTGCGCGCGGAAGTAATGTAAATCGCAGCATCGCCACCGACACCGGGACCCTGCCGCATACTGGTTACGAGAATCCAGATACCGATCGCCATTGGCAACAGCAACAGCAGGATGCGTAAACGGTTGGGAAAGCGCAGAAGCACATCATCAGGGGATCTCATAAACGATCACCTCTTCATCCTGATAGATTTTTTCCAGATTAAAGGCTTCAAGACGCTTTTCGATTTCTTCTGGCTGGATTGCGAAGTTGGAGCGAATCATTTCTGCTGTTTCCAATTCGATATAGGTCATATTCAACTTTTCAGCCAGTTTCAGGCTCTCCTGTGAAGGAAAACCAGACATGGTGTCGTGGATATGCAGGTATTGTGATGGGGGAAAAGCGTTGAAAAAGCCACCGATAAAGGGCTTTTCATTGTAGAGCGTAAGATAGGTTCCGTATTGGTCATCATTTAATTCAAATGGCAGACGCATCAGCGCGCCATCAGCGGGCTGTGTTGCAAGCCAGTTATCCACTGCTCGAGGCTGGATGATTGCCATCGGTTTTTGCAGACTGGGAAAGAAATCCAGAACGAGCAGCCCTGTTACAACCAGGAAGACCACTTTCACCTGTTGCAGTGATCGATTCTCGATAAGTCTGTTGTACCCAATGCCAGCGCCACAGGCGACAAATAAAAGTGCAAACAATCCAAAACGCATTAAGGCACGTTGCTTTGCGAAAAATGGAAAGTATTTGAACAGCAACAGCCCCGGCAGGGGAACAGGCGTTTTATCAGCCCCAAACTGAGTTTGCAGGAATGCAGGCAGCTGAACCCGTACCTGTTCGCCATTCCAATGAAGGTCGGTACCGAAGGCCAGAATCAGCGCGCAGATTGTGCCTGTCAGCAAGATTGTCCAAAGCGTTTTTTGTGAATTATTGCGCTTGATAAAGCCATAAACCGCCAGTGCCAGCGCAAAGATCCCGACATAAAGCGTTGCCTCTATCCACAGATCACGGTTGAAATGTTGACCGACCAGATCCTTCCACAGAAAATGATTGGTCGCAGGCAGGAAAAAATCAGTTAAGCCGGCAGAATACATGCTTGCGGAATACCAGCTACGATCAGGCATTCCGCCCTGCCCTGCCAGCATCAGGAACGGGATTTCGGCCAGTGCAACCAGGGGGATTGCAAGGATCACGAACCGCAGCAGCCCTGTCCAAAATGTCCGGTTTTTCAGGAGTCGACAGCGTTGACTGAGACAAAAGATCAAACCAATCAACGCAGCTGTGAAGACCATCATAAAAAAGTAGTATTGCGATGTGAGCGCTGTTAACCCAAGACCAAGTGCTGCAAAGACAGCAGATCGTTTTGGCTGCGTGTCCTGCTCAGGTCTAATCAATTCAAACCAGCCGCGAAAGAACAGCGGAATCCACTGCGTTCCGCACAGGTTCAGGTGTCCTGCCAGAAAATGCATCTGCCAGTACGGGAGACAGGCGTAAATCGTACCAGCGACAACGCCGGCAGCGATCGACTTTGTCAGGTGGTGCACCCAGGCGGTCATCAGCATTCCCGCCAGGATAAAACTGATCAGCATTGCCATGTTGTAACCGAAAGTCTCTCC
>JAAZKE010000117.1 GCA_012799995.1 Chloroflexota bacterium
CCTGCTTGATGCCCACCGACAGGAAGCGCTGCAAGGTGGGATTCTCGACCTCGGATATGGCGCTCAGCAACTTGCGGTTCAGATGGGCGAGCTGTCCGCCCGCTTTGGGCAACGAAACATCCTCAAAGTAGGGAAAGATGGATGCGTTCTTGGCCCACATATCTGCGGCGATGTCTTTCGCCTGGTACTCCATGTCGAACAGGCTCTTGGTCCGCTTCTGCTCCTGCCCAAGAACACGAGCCACCTTGGAGACTCTGGAGTTGAAGGCGTCTCTGCCGGTCAAGCCAGCATCAGCGTTGATGTTTCGTATGCGCTCGGCAAGGCGCTCAAGTTCCGCTCCACGCAGCGTCACTTCCCTTGATATAGTGCGAAGGTCACGGGCATCAGCCGCTTGGATCATCCGATCTGCTACGCGGTCATAATGACTCGCTGCGCCAGTCGATTTGTTTCGATTCTGTCCGTTGTAGACCGCTTCCACCTGGCGCACCAGCTTATGCGCCTCAGTCCCCTTCACCACGTCTTCAGCCATACCCAACTTCTTGTCGCGGACGTAGCCGACCATCTCACTGATTAGCGAGTTGGGCTGAAGACTGCGCATGAAAGCTCTGTCGGTCCTATCTATGCGGAAGCGACCCCGAGCAGCGCGGGCGATATGAGGAGTCACCCTCATCATCGCAGCGTCACGGGCAAGCGAAGCCGCCAACACCCAGTTAGGATGATCCTGCGACCACGCTATCGCTTCATCCACGTCTTTCCCGAAGCCAACGCTCGCCGCCATGATAGGGTCGGGGACAAAGGCGTTTTGCAACAGCTCGGACTGACGCTTGAGCAGAGCCTTCTGCTTCTCCTCTACATCAGGAGAACCATCGGCAATCGCCGTAAGCCATTCGTTCTTGAGGGTCTGATACTCTTCGTCGTTGTCCTGCACGATGCCATAGGTCAAGGCAGACAGAGTGGCGTTATAAGCTCCACCCATGATCTTCACCGGCTCCAGAGTGAGCAGACTAAGAACGCCGGTCAATGGTCCGTTCACCCACATACGGTTCCACCATGCGTCCAACCCCTGCCTGGTGAGAGGAACACCTGTCATCTTCAGGAACTCCGCGAGGATGGGATGGTCGGCAGCAAACGCCATCTGCCCCTCCAGATCGCGCATGGCTGCCTCACGAGCCTCCACCCAACGCGGATCAGCCAACGGCCCCTCGATCAGACCATCGATGGGAAGCTCCATGCCAGCGTATCCGGCTTCCATGAGCCGACGCTGTATCTCTACGTTGTACCTGCGGGTGTCGGCCCAAAAGTCAGAGAGTGCCTGATCCCATTCCCACGTCCACAGTCCGTTCGGCTCCAGCTCTTTGCCATAGGCCCCGATGATGGTCTCCCCTGTGTCGGGGTCAACAAGACCCTGCTGTATCTGCTCCTGCATCGCAACAGCATCGGTCTGAGGCAGACCATGAGCGTTCTGTATCATCTGTTCAAGCTCGTTCTGGAAGCCCTCGCTTTCCAGGAACTCCATCGCCGGTTTCGCCATCTCACGAATCTTGCGAGAAGTGGCAATCGAGATGCCTTCCGTAGCAGTCTCGACAGCTCTGTTAACACCGTAGATGATGCCAGCCGTTCCACCGGCAGCGACGGCTGCTGAACCGGCCCGAGCA
>JAAZKE010000053.1 GCA_012799995.1 Chloroflexota bacterium
ACCTCAATCTCGTCATAGGTAAGTTGTAAATTAGAGATTAGAGCATAAATAAACTTCTCGGCAAGCTCTTTCTTCTTCTCCGAATAGCTACCATCGTCCTTCGCATTTTTCCAAAAGGAATAGCTGTCGCCAAACAGGATGCATGTAACAGCAGTGCAACCTGATGGAGCATAGTTTGGATAGGAAACATAATTATTTAGAAAGAGACTATTGTAGGTAAACCCACCAAAAGTTAACGGCTCAACCAGAGGAATTATAAAATTCGTTGGAAGATGATTCCAATCTTTCTTTAGACCAATACTAACGAAAGTACACATAACTGGCTTTGTTTCTTGGCGCAAGTGTTGACACCATGGTTCATCAAAAGGTTGAGTAAACAGTTTGTCTATGGCTTCCCTTGTATCCTTGGTAACAATCAAATTAATTGTATTTACTGTCATTCCATTGACAGTAATCGAATTGACTTTATTTTTCTCCACATGGATTTGTTCTACATGACTCGAATAGTAAATATTTCCACCTAGTCTCTCAAAGTATTCAGCCATTCGTTTTGCCATTCCAGTTGAACCACCTTCAGGATATCCACCGTCACCGGAACAAACGCTTGCTAAAAGCGTCAGCATATGACTGGTTTTATTCTCAGAACCAGCTACTTCCTCAAGCATCAATCGAATTGCTGGGTGACGAAATTTATTAGCATATTCTTTTGCGCTTATTTTCCCAAATGGAGACAATTGTTTCACTGTTAACAACATCCGCAGAGATGGCATGCTAGATCGCTCTTTCAGTTTAACGCCAGGAATATCGAAAACAGGCATCGTTAAATGAGAAAAACGCTTGATATGTTTATACAAAGTTCTGATCGCGCGATCATCTGTTGGAGAAATCGCCAGCAGATGATCACGTAAACGCTCAGCGTTTGTGAATAGAGAAACAGTCTGTCGATCGTATATGCAGGACACAAAAGCTTCGCGATATTGAATGACAGTTGATTGTGTAATTGCGCCTAAATCGCACCATTCTTTGTAAAGCGGCGAACCAGGTTTGGAACCCGTCAGCCAATGCAAACCTCCTTCAAAAGTATAGCCTTTTCTTCTCCAACTGGTGCAATTTCCCCCGGGCAAGCGATGTTGCTCGTAGATCGTGCATTGAAAACCTCTCTTTTGAGCATAAATACCAGCTGAGAGTCCTGCAATTCCTGCACCGACAATTGTTACCTGGTTATTCATCTCTTCCTTCCTATAGGTCCACTTGTCTAAACCGATTGACTGAAATTTTATAGGTTATTGCCATCAATACAGCATATACTACGATACCTGTAATGAGAACCGGTACCTGCTTGATTAAAAGCTCCTGACTGGTTCCATCCAACCATCGGGTAGCTGGTATGTATGATAAAGCTTCGATTCCAAAGTTTATGAGCATGCATGGAATCATGGCAAAAATAAAAGCTTGTCCAACCTTATATGCCGTTCGGTAATAATTTGTGAAGAATACAAAGTTAAAAATAGCAAATGAAATCAGCCCCAATCCGTAAAATGCCAGGTTAGCGTCAATTCCCACAGGATTAGACTCGAACTTTTCCATGATTTTATAAGCTGCGACAGGGACAGAAATTAGCAATTGCCCAACTTGCGCGATGATCGTCATCAGCCATTTAGCCTTCACTACATCATCTTTTTTAAGTGGCAACAAAGCGGTATAAAAAACATCATTTGTTTCTCGGGCATAAAGAAAAGACATAAAGGGTCCTAAACATCCGAAGAGTAAGACCACAGTATATGGATAAAATGGAATTATGATCATTAACCCTAAGAACATGAAAATTATCAAGGTCGGATGTGCTGCTAAGCGAAATTCCTTATAAATTAGTTTAAACATGATAAGTTTTCCTTTCAGTTCGGATCATGATCTCTTCCAAATTTAAGTCACCTGTTTCATCAGGCCTTTTTAAATACTGGAAATATTTAATAAAGTCTTCTTTTTCTGCTGTTTTTAGAATTTCACCATTTTTAATATATGTGATGCTACTAGCACATTTGTCAAGGTCAGACGTGATGTGTGTGGAAAACAGGATGCTCCTAGAGCCATTTTTAACTAATTGAAGAAACAGTTCAAGCAGATCATCACGAGCAACCGGATCGAGTCCACTGGTCGGCTCATCAAGAATGAGAAGCTTAGCATTATGTGATAATGCAATAGTAATCAGGTATTTAACCTTCATACCGGACGAGAGCTGATTAACTCGCTTTTTCGGATCCAGTTCAAACATTTGCATATATCTCTGATAAGCAATGTCATCCCAATTTCGATAGAACAAACGGGTCACAGCGGTAATATCGGATAATTTCTTGTATTTGTAAAAATCGATCCCGCCAAAAACAACCCCTATTTCCTGTTTGCACTCAGCTTCAAATCGCTGGAATTCGCGACCGTTCATCAGGATTTTCCCTTGATCAGGACGAACCATATTAAGAATTGATTTTAAAGTTGTGCTTTTACCAGCCCCATTTTTGCCAATCAACCCCATTATTTCGCCTGCCCCAATTGAAAACGACACATCTTTCAAAGTAAATTGAGAGTATTTCTTACAAAGTCCTTCAACTTCTAAAAGCTCCATTCTTCTTCTCCCTTCGGTTGTCTTAATAATTCATTAGGCAAATCCTTCATCATGGAAATTGTTTCGGAATCGATTTTGGTTTTTCGTCCGGTTGGAAGAATATGGATGTTGCTTGTATGAGTGGAGAACAATTCGAGGTTTTCTTTTGGAATATATTTTTGACTTTTTGAACTTTTCTTAACAGTGGTCATGTATTGACTCAGATTCATACCATTCAAGTTATTATTGAAATTAAGCATGGAGAGCTGATATCCTTTCATTATAATAGGTTTACTAGTAACACTAGTAAACCTATTATAATCGCTGCTGATCATGACGGTAAATATTATTAAGAAAAGTATTACAAATAGAACTTAGTAGAAAAAAACCATACAGCCGCAGGGTTTTGGCATTATTAATTTATTGCGAATTGGGGAATATTTTATCAAAAACAAATCTGGCTTCATCGAACGGATGAACAGCAATTCCGGCATTGACATCAGCTAATACGAGAAGCATATCACCTGGTTTGATATTGAATAAGTCCCGAACTTCTTTTGGCACAATAATCTGTCCTTTTGGGCCAACTTTTACAGTTCCCATGTACTTTCCTTCTGGCCATCTTTCTTTACTCACGGGTTCCTCCTAAATATATTGAGCAGAATAGTTATGATTGTCCTACATGTAAGAATAGAATAACTGGTTAGGCTAATTTCGTCAATGTTCAGTTTTGGTTTAATTGAAGTTTTACAATTCAGCTGGAAGATCTACAAAGAATCTTTTATAAATCTTCTAGAGCATAAAATATCCAGAAGGGTGATTGACTTCAGAATACTGGCGTAACCAATATCCTAGAGCACTGGAGGAAACGCCATAGGCAGTTTGAAGTTCGAGCAGACCATTCCCTTCTTTATGAAGATTGACCAAAGTGCGTTTGAAGTCTTCGATAAATCGGTTTACTTTCATATTTGTACCTATATTTATCTGCTTCTTGTCTCATAATTTTACTATTTGCTTTATTGAGTTCTGTTGACACTACCGGCTTTTCTAAAACTACAATAGTCCGGCATTTATACCGGACTATTGTAGTTTTAGAAATTTATTTTTTATTATACGCTTTCATAAGTGATGTCAGGTTTTTCCAGGGGTATTCGATTGATGGCAGGGATTCGATTGTATTGAATGTTCAACTGTCGAATACGTATCGCCAGATCGGGTGTCAGGTCGTTGGATGCAAACTGGTATTTCCAATTACCTGCCGATTTCCCGGGAAAATTCATACGGGCTTCTTTCCCCTGTTGCAGAATGTCCTGCAAAGGGGCTAATGCGAAAACAGCAACCGAGGAAAACACGCAGTTGACCATTCGCCAGGCAATATCGAGCCCATTCGTGGAGAGGTATTTACGGGCGAGATCTTTTTCTTTTTCGTTTGCGGTTTGATACCAGCCAATCGATGTGTCGTTATCGTGAGTGCCAGTGTAGGCAATACAATTACGGACATAATTATGGGGCAGGAACAGATTTCGGGCGTCATCCCCGAAAGCAAATTGTAAAATTCGCATGCCAGGAAGATTGAGAGAATCGCGCAAATCAACCACATCCTGTGAAATCTCTCCTAAATCCTCTGCGATAAATGGCAGTTCACCCAGTTCTTCTTTGACTTTTGCAAAGAACTTTTCACCGTCTACCTTAACCCAGCGACCCTTTTCAGCGGTAGGCATTCCAGCAGGGACTTCCCAATATCCGGAAAAACCACGGAAATGATCCATGCGAATCAGGTCAGCCAATTTCAGCGTCGACTTAATACGCTGAATCCACCACTCATAATTGGTATTTTCGTGTTCGCTCCATTTATAAAGCGGATTTCCCCACAATTGACCTGTCGGTGAGAAATAGTCCGGCGGAACACCGGCAACTACAGTGGGATGACCGTCCTTATCCAGAAAGAATAACTCGGGATGGCTCCAAACATCGGAACTGTCCATCGACACGAAAATCGGGACGTCTCCAATGATCGTAATCCCCTGTTGATTGGCATATTCTTTTAAATTAGCCCATTGCCGGAAGAACATAAATTGATAGAAAAGATGCCGATCAATTTGTTGTTGATGTTCTTTCTTGAAGTCTCGTAACGCTTTTGGTTTCCGCTGCCTGAGGTCAGCAGGCCAATCCAGCCAACTGACGCCATCATGGGTGTCCTTTATCGCCATGAAAAGCGCATACTGATCCAGCCAATATTTATTCTCAGCTTTGAATTTCCGATAATCTTTGGCGAAGCTGTCGAAATCCAGTTTGAAGTTTTCAAAAGCGCGGTCAAGCAGGGTAAGTTTCCATTTAATCGCTTTTCCAAAGTCAACCGTTCTTTCAGGGAAATTGGGACGGTCCATGAAATCATCCGCAGTCAACAATCCTTCGTCATATAAAGTTATGGAACTGATGAGATATGGATTTCCGGCGAACGAGGAAAAGGACTGGTATGGAGAATCACCATAACCGGTGGGCCCCAGCGGAAGAATCTGCCAGAGACTGCAGCCAGCTGCTTTCAGAAAGTCAATCCAATAAAAAGCCTGTGGTCCCAGATCCCCTATACCATCTAAACTTGGGAAACTGGTAGGATGTAACAGAATTCCTGACGATCGGTCTAAGTTCATTTGATCCTCACCTGTTTAATTTTATTTTGTGCCAGCAGTTTTTCATAAAGCTTGACATATTCCCAAGCTTGTTTTTCCCAGGAAAAGTCCTGATTCATTGCCCTCAACTGGAGATTACGCCATGCTTCCTGATCCTGATATTCGTTCAATGCGCGTCTCATAGCGTTTTCAGCTTCCCAGGTATTTGCTTTATCGAACAAGAAGCCAGTATAGGCTTTCGGTTTTTTAGAGGCGTCAATAATTGTGTCTTTTAGCCCCCCCGTTGCCCTGGCAATTGGAATACAGCCATAAAGCATACTGATCATCTGAGCAATTCCACACGGTTCGTAACGAGAAGGCATCAGGAACATATCCCCGGCGGCATAAAGCTTTCTGGCAAGAACACCGTCGTATCGTATTTCAACACGGACGCGATCGGATAATTCATTGGCAAGGCTGCGAGCATTATTTTCAATCTCACGTTCTCCAGTTCCCAAAATAATCGCCTGCCAGGGTAGTTCTCCCATTCGCCTTAAGGCATCCAGGCACAAGTCAATGCCTTTTTGTTGCGACATGCGTCCTACCATTGCAAACAGCGGCATGCGTGGATCTACAGCTAAATTGAATTCTTCCTGCATTGAAAGCTTATTTTTAATGCGGTCATCGAGGGAATTCTCATCATATGTCTGCGCAATGATTGTATCCGTGGCTGGATTCCACTGATCCATCATGATGCCATTGACAATTCCGGTGATTTTCTGTTTGTTTGCCAGTAGATAATTCTCATATAAGTTGCCAAATTCAGGCGTGGTAATTTCCTCTGCATATGTTCTGGAGACGGTGCTGATCGCATCGGAAGCTTCCAGAGCGACTGCCATTGGGAGAGTGCGCATCTCTGAAAAGATATGGCTATCAAATGCAGGACGAATCCCGTAGGTTTCGAGAATTTCCGGGTAGTTTCCGCCTGAATAAGGCAGATTATGAACTGTGTAAAGGCTTCTGGTTTTCTTAAAAAAGGTATCTCTTGCGCGCCGTTGTCGCAGCGATTTCACAGAAAGTGCGGTGTGCCAGTCATGCGAATGAAGAATATCAGGTTGCCAATTCAACTGTTTGCAAACTTCCAGAGAAGCAATGGAGAAGAATGCAAATTTTTCCAGATCGCGGTAGGGATTATCCGTATAGATTTTCGTGTTTCGAATCAGGTTTCCGTCAATCAGGTAAATGGGTACTTCTGAATTGACAATTCTGGAAAGGTAAACGTCCTTGAATCCCCTATTTGTCATCAAGCGAAAATTTGTTATCCACTCAGTGGGGACGTGCTTATCCTTTATTTGGTCATGATAAGGCAAGATAACCCGAACATCGATTTCATAATCGGTATTATTGCGGGTCTTTAGAGATTTTAACGCAATTGGTAACGTACCACCAATGTCCCCCAAGCCACCTACCTTGATGTAAGGATCGGCTTCGGAAATCACAAAAAGGATGTTCAGCTTTTTTTTCAAGGAGTCCCTCCCTGGGATAACGTTGACTACATTATTATATTCTTAATTCTGTATTGAATTTCTAATTAAATCAAGGGCAGCCAATGAAATGTAGTCATCTGAAAAGATTCGGCTGTTGAATTTACGACTGGATTGATAAAGCTGATTCTTGAGGAAAAATAACAGAGAGATTTCGGTAAAGTTTTTATCTGATGAATCTTTGATGCAAACGAGCGTCGGAAACTCGGCTGCTCTTTGTTGCTCAAAATAGCGTTTGATTGCTTCAATCGACCGATCTTCGAATAATTCCCAGGGATCTTGCCTGATATCCCGCAGGAATTCAGCTCTGAACAAAGATGACAGTTGATTTTTCATACCAAATTCGTAAATATCCAACTGGATTTTGTTTTTCTCCAGCAAATCATTGACAACCTGATCAAGCGTCTCGTCGTCTACCCCGTAAATATTGTTCCCTAAAATATTTCGTATAGCCATTTCAAATTGCTGAAGCTTTTGCGCTGCATCGTGGTAGTCTTCCCCGTATGCAGTGATCCTCAGATCAGTGATTCCCTGCTTTGCAGAGAGTCCTAATGTTGGGTTCGTGGACTTTTCCAGCTCGGATACCATTTCATCCACAACGGACTCGCCCATGCCAAAGGTATGCAGCGTCTTGACAAGCATAGTGCTTTCGGAGGGATAGATGTTCCGAATCAGCGGAATTACTTCGTTCATTAGTAGGAATCGCATTTCAGAAGGAACGCCAGGCAGCGAAATCATCAGTTTATCATCCTGATGAATGTAGTAAGCTGGTGCGGTGCCTACCGGGTTGGGGATCACAGTTGCAAGTGTGGGGAAAAAAGCCTGCCGTTTATTATTATTGGAAGGCAGCTTCCGTCCGAGATTTAAAAAGTACTTAACAATCCGATCCCATTCTTCTTCCCGGTATTCAACCGGACAATCGAAGGCTAATGCTGTAGCTTCACGAGTGGGATCATCAACCGTCGGCCCTAATCCTCCGGTGGTAATCACAATATCAGCGCGGGTGAATGCTTCGCGAATAGCTGAAGCGATTCTTGGAGGATTGTCTCCAATCATTAGCGTTCGATAGACATTCACACCGAGATTTCTTAATTCCTTGAGGATAAAAACGGTATTGGTATCTTGCGTTTCTCCAAGAAGCAGTTCTGATCCGATTGCAATGATTTCTGCAATTGCCATGGTTTATTCATCTCCTGAATCAAGCTGTCACCAAGATTATAGCTGGATGGCGTGCGATTGGATTTAGTCCCTGTATATGTTATGACGCTTTTACCGGGAATGTGACTTAACTTTGTTGTTCATCTTATAATTATTGTTATTATAAATTTTGTTACAATGATTAATAACGGGTCTTCTTGTGTTCTTAGTATAAATCGGAGGCTATCATGAAAAAGGTTTTTCTTATCCTTGTCATGTTATTGTGTATAACAGCATGTGATGAAAGTTCAATTAGCGCAATTGCAAAAATAATCTTGTTAAGTGGAGATAAGAGAATAACGCAAACAGTTACTTTGAATCCTGCCGAACAACTGGCGACCTCAATTCAAAAAACAATTGATGCGCTGATAACCAAGTCTCCAACAATTGAACATAAGCAAATTGAAACCTTTGTATATCAAACGCTGGAAGCGATGAAACCAACTGCGACACAAACACCTGATGCCAAGACGATCATGGAGACATCTGTCGCAGGCACTATCGCTGCCATGGCGAATTCATCAGCATTAACTGCGACTGCATTTGCAAAGATGTTACCGTCAACGCCAACACCAATGCCGATTATTCCGACTGTGATGATTGCACCCTGTGACAAGTTCAGTTTTGTCAGCGACATCACAATTCCAGATGGATCTGTTATTAGTCCAGGTAAAAATTTCCAAAAAGTATGGCGACTGAAAAATGTAGGCTCCTGTGTATGGACACCTTCATACCAATTTGTGTTTATTACCGGAGATCAGATGGGAGCACCGGCTGCAATTCCAATTGGGAAATATGTTTATCCGGGAGAGACGATCGATCTCGCAATTAATATGTTGGCTCCAACTAGCGGCGGTAAATATCGCGGGTATTGGAGAATGCGTAATGGGGCCGGCATTTTATTTGGAATGGGAAAAACCGGGCATGATGCAGTCTGGGTTGATATTAAGGTTGAAATCGACATTAGCAATCCTCCACCGCCTCCGCCGCTGCCAAGGAAAGGTTGTGAAGAATTGAATTTTTACATCGATTGGTGGGTAGATGGCAGGTTTACAGCGGTTTTTGATGTTAAAAATACCGGGTATGAAACATGGGACAAGGATAGTTTTGATATTGCGTATATAAGCGGAGATGATTTTCTTTTCGACGATTACTACCATCCAACACGATTAGATCTACCGAAAACGGTACCATCAGGATCGACCGTCCTCATCGAAATCGGAGGGTTTGATGAGGACAAAGGGAAATATCAATTCCAGTCACAATGGGGGATTGTGAAAGGTTCAGAAGTTTATTGCGAACTGTGGATTAATTATTAATCAAGCATTTGGGCTTTGATTGGCTCTCATAAAGCAAAACAGATATTGTATTCATCAATGTCTGTTTTGTATCATTAAGTCGCAACGTAAAGGAGGACACCATTATGGTGCCCCCCTTTACGGGGTTGGTCACTTCTTAAAAGCCACCGAACAACTTTTAATTCTGTCAGGTAGGTTTGATTGTGCCATTTGTAGCGGTTTTTAATATATCAACTCAAGAGCCAACACACCTCGCTTTAAATCAACGATTCAAGCTGGCATAAAGAATGGCGGTACCCCAATTCCAGTAGGATTCCGGGTGATAATCTGTCAAATCTGGTGTATACAGATCATAATAAGTATTGGAGTAGAGCGGTATCATGGGCAACACTTCTGCCCAATAGGTTTGGAATGCCAACCATCCTTTTAGAAACGCTTCCCGGTCCTGGGAGGGTACCCGGGTTACCGCAGTGGCCAGGGCGGCAAGCTTTTCATCCTGAAGCCCTGAAGTGTTAATAGTGCCCTGGTATTCTTCGCCAATGTGATAGGTTTTAGAAGGGTCGAAGAAATAGACAAAGTTGGAGCCGAGAAAGAACAGATCAAAGGTGCGCTGATCCTGACGATAGTGTTGGCTAAGCGCTTGTACAAAAGACATTTCTTCAGAAATGACTTCTCCCCCAATCTTTCCCAGATTTTCGCGCAACATATCCAGCACCAGATAAGCTGCCTTGTTTTCCGGGGTGACAATCATCTTCAGGATAAAGGGTTCAAGACCGCCGTTTGCTGTCTTGAGGTAGCGCAAACCAGGATCACCTTTATGGTAATCACCACCATCTTTGTTATAAAGCCATCCATCCATGATCAGCAGTTGATTGGCCTTGTCCAGATCCAGCTGATAACGGGGTAGTCGATCAAGATTATTTCCCGCAGCCTCCGGCATCCACTGTCCCAGCCCATAATAACCGTAGATTTTCTCTCCATGACCTTTGAGAAATTCCCGGGGCAGCACATCATAGTCCAGACAAAATGCCAGAGCCTGACGCACATGAACAGAGGATGTAATAGGCCGCTCGTTGGCAATTGCCAAATATCCCGCGCCAGTGCGGGGATAGGCAGTGGTGGTGAGGTAGCCGGAATTCTCAAGCTCCAGAGCCATGTCAATGACCTCACCGTCTACAACTTTGTTGACCAGATCCACCTGTCCCTGGGTAATCTGCTGGAGAATGTTCTGATTGTGGATATGCTGGAAACGAAGTCGGGGGATGGCAGGTATCTGACCCTCATAATTGCCCTTGTAGTAGGGATTGATCTCAAACTCTGCCACATGGGACTGAGAATCATAGGACAGCAGGCGATATGGTCCGCTGGTTACCGAAGGGTGAGAGAGGTAGCCATTGACGCTGTCTAGGATTGTATTGCGCAGGAGATCAACAGTCATTTCGCCGCTGATATAAGCCCCATTCCCATCGTCCGCCACATGGGCTCCAGGAACGATGACAGAGATGGGATAAGGGTTAATGTTAATGTAAGCTATCTCATAGAAATATGGCAGATATTCGTTTTTGATACGCAGGGTAAAGGTTAGCTCATCTAACAGATGTAATCCACTGAGTACTTTCGTTGACCCATTGTTGTATTCATCAAAACCAGTGATATACGCATAGGGTGGCATCACCCCAGTCATGGTCTGAACATGAGAGGAGGAAAGGAGAAGGAAAGAAAACAGGTAATCCCGGGCACTGATGGGAGAGCCGTCACTGTACTTAAGCCCTTCCCTAAGTGTCACGCGATAAGTGATGTCGCCATTTGCCTCTGTCTTTTTTCCAATCTGGCTGATAACCGTATAGTTTAGCTGGTACTCCCCTGCCTGGGTTTGGGCAACGATGGGATACTCATGCAGCAGGCTGCGTACATCAATATCTGCGGTGTTGTTGCCCCACAGCTCAGAGAAGAAATTGCCATTGAGCATGGTGGTAAGCCCGACAGTAAACACCGCGGGCGCATCACCAATCTGGGCGTCCACAGGCATGACGGTGGCAGGGACGGAGCATAACAGCCCCGTAACAAGTAAAAGTATCAGAATCCGTTTCATGCTTGTCCTTCTATCCTTGGTTCCCTGCATGAACATACTGGCAGTAGCTTGCTTATTCATAGCAGTCACCAACGTTGATGGTTGTTGTAATGCCGCTGGAGGGATTCTTAATCACCTCGAGCTTGAGGGCAGGCTTCTGATTATAGGTTACCTTTACTTCATCACCTGGCGGCGGGTTGTTTGGATCGTCAGGGATGTCAGGGTTGGCCGCCTTCACGGCGTTCTTCACAAAGCCTTTGTCCAGGTTGTCCTGGGTGACCGTGTAGGTGTACTTGTATGTCCAGGTCTCGCCCACTTCCAGTATGCCGTCACGGGTCTTTGACTCTGTACGCATCGCATCCGTCAGTGGTACCAGGCTGTCCGAGACAACCACGTCTTTCAGCGTCACATTGCCGGTGTTGGTGACTGTCACGGTGTAGGTGATCACATTGCCCACGGCGGTGAACTTCGCCTTATCAGCGGTCTTTATTACTGTCATACGCGGTTTCTGCCTGCCAGGTATCTCAATCTCGTCACTGGGCACGTCCGGATCATCCTCAGGGATGTCAGGGTTGGAAGCCTTCGCGGCGTTCTTCACAAACCCTTTGTCCATGTCGGCCTGGGTGACCGTGTAGGTGTACTTGTATGTCCAGGTCTCGCCCACTTCCAGTTCTCCGTCAGCAGTCTTTGACTCTGTACGCATCGCATTCGTCAATGTCACCAGGCTGTCCGAAACAACCACATTTTTCAGCGTCACATTGCCGGTGTTCTTCACCTTTATTGTGTAGATAATCACGTCACCGGCTCTGGTGAACTCGTTCTTATCAGCGGTCTTTTTTAAAGTCATGGCGGGCATCGGGTCAGCAGGCACCTCAACCTCGTCAGTGGGTGCGTCCGGATCATCCTCAGGGATGTCAGGGTTGGAGGCTTTCACGACGTTCTTCACAAACCCTTTTTCCATGTCTGCCTGGATAACCGTGTAGGGGTAGGTATACGTCCAGATCTCGCCAACGTTCAGCTCTCCCACAGGGTCGTTGTCGCCGGTGGGGGCTGGCAGTGGGCTGACCAGGCTGTCTGAGACGACCACATTTTTCAGCGTCACATTGCCTGTGTTCTCGACCGTCACGGTGTAGGTAATCACGTCGCCAACTGCTGAGAACGAGGATTTATCGGCATTCTTGGTCACTGTCATGGCCGGATTCTCAGTGAAGGTCAAGGTTTTACTGTCGCTCACTGGATCGGTCTGAGCAGATTCCGCCGTGAAAGTGTTTTGAACACTCTCATTGTCCATGTCGTTCTGTGTGATCGTGTGGGAGTAGGTATAGGTCCAGGTCTCGCCAACGTTCAGCTCTCCCACAGGGTCGTTGTCGCCGGTGGGGTATGGCAGTGGGCTGACCAGGCTGTCCGAGACAACCACATTTTTCAGCGTCACATTGCCTGTGTTCTCGACCGTCACGGTGTAGGTAATCATGTCGCCAACTTTGGTGAAATTATCCTTATCGGCGGTCTTGGTCACCGTCATGGCGGGATTCTGGTCACCAGGGATCTCAATCTCGTCCGATGGCGGCGTTGGGGTATCAGGATCTTCATCCTCGGGGAAGTCCGGGTTGGTCGCCTTCACGGCGTTCGTCACAAACCCTTTGTCCATGTCGGCCTGGGTGACTGTGTGGGAGTACTCGTATGTCCAGGTCTCGCCAACGTTCAGATCACCCACAGGGGTGTTGTCTCCGGTGGGTGCTGGCAGTGGGCTGACCAGGCTGTCCGAGACGACCACATTTTTCAGCGTCACATTGCCTGTGTTCTCGACCGTCACGGTGTAGGTAATCACGTCGCCAACTTTGGTGAACTCGTCTTTATCGGCGATCTTGGTCACTGTCATGGCAGGGTTCTGCGGTAACGTCTGCGAGTCACTGTCTGTGCCTGTCACGTCCTCGTTGTCAGGGTCCTTGCCCGTCGCGGATGCTGTGTTTGAGAAACTGCCCCTATCAATATCATCCTGCGTCAGGACATAGTAGCCCGTCACGGTTGCAGTCGCTCCAGGCGACAGGGATGCAATCGTCGTAGGCGCTTCAAGCACGACGCCAGCTGTGTTATCCGAAACCACTATATTGCTCAGCATCACGTTGCCGGTGTTTGTTACCACAAAATCATACGTGATGCGGTCGCCTGGGTTCACAATGTTGTCGCCGTTGTGGTCCACATAGGTGCCGGTCTTTGCCAGCGTCAGCGTTGCGGTCTTCGGCAACGTCTGCGAATCATCGTCCGTGCCTGTCACGTCCTCGTTGTCAGGGTCCTTGCCCGTCGCGGATGCTGTATTTGAGAAACTGCCTCTATCAATATCATCCTGCGTCAGGACATAGTAGCCCGTCACGGTTGCGGATGCTCCAGGCAACAGGGAGGCAATCGTCGTAGAATCATTGAATACCACACTCGTGTTGTTATCCG